>JAAXUD010000025.1 GCA_013336205.1 Lentimicrobium sp.
TGCGCCCTACTGTTCCTATTGTGTTTAGTAAACAGAACTTTACTATTTTCTTCACGATGACCGAATTCTGAAAAGAAATCCTCCGCAAATGCACACCTGCAGTAAGGTGGCTGCTGTCGAATTCCATGTTTCGGGTTGCCAGTTGCCATGTGAGCGATCCGGGAACTTTCTGTTCAGGACAAAATTGTAACCTGCTCCCTGGCTATTCCTGTTGCTTTAGGGATACCCCGATACTCAGGCTGCCTTCACTGCCCATCAGAAAGACACTGTACTTTTCATTCTCAGCTGAAATGGAGCCTCCCTTATCACCCATTTTCATGGTAACTGTTTCAAATCCTTTCTTCTTTAAATCGGCATCGTATTTATCAATGAAATTATCCTCAACGTTTTCGAAGTTAACATTCCACGATAGGGTGCCATCGACGTTGCTTGTTGTTACAGCTTTTACTTTTCCATAAGTGAATTCAGGAACTTCGTCCGGGATTTCTCCAGGCCAGGAATTGGCTTTTTCGTCAATTTCAACGGTATTGCCGCCCGTGGTAATCACAGTTTTTTCGTTGCCGAGCTCCACATCGGCTTTGCTGCCTGTTTCGTTTTCAATGGCATCTTCCAGCAACTTTTCGCCGGCTTTTTTTGAATTGTTCTGACAGGATACTATAAAACTACAAAAAACAAGGATTGCAAGAAACAATCCGGTTCTTTTGATTCTTTTTATTGCTTTCATACTACCAGATTTAAGTGGATAAATGGAAAATTATTTGATTTCAATGAGAAGAAGTCTGCAGTTAAAAACCGCGATTGCCGGTAACCCATTCCCGGTTTTTTCTTCTTCGTGCCCGGTACCGGAGTTGGTGGGAAGGCTTCGCGGCCTTTCATATAAGTTATTTTGAAGCTTTAACATGGGGTTTCGGGTTGATGAGCAGGCGCACAAAGTCGATGGCAAACCCGTCGCCAATGCCGGTGGTGGCATCATCTGTCAGGATTTCAACCTTGCCATCTTTCAGTTTTTTCACCTCATCGGGGGTAAGCCGGTAGCTCACCATTTTTCCGACCGGCCCGGTCATGTCAGTTTCACCGATGAGCCTGGAAAGCCCTGTCGACACGGCACCATCTATTTTGGCTGTGAAGCGGCTTTCGGATGAAACCGATTGGATGTCATTTACAAAAACCTGTATTATGGCTGAACTGATGGTAATACCATCGGGCTGAAACATGAGGGTCACCGGTTTCGGAATGTTGTCGGGTCGTAGGGTCGATTCGGTGTAGCCATCGATCCATATTTCGGAGCCGTATTGATAGGCAGAAGGCACCATGATTCGGTCTGTTGGATCGGGGTCAGTTTTGTCAACCTCCCAGGGATATTCGTTCCATTCGGTCAACTCTCCAGAGAAAGGGTTGTAACCCGGGGCGAACCCACTGTTGGTATTATCGACATCGCCCACCCTTACCATCAACTCCGCATCGGGGGTATTTTTCATGACCACCCGTTTTTTCTTCCAGTCGTCAACTTTGTCGTAAACCACCTGTGGAGTGGCTTCATCGGTATCAATTTCTACCGGCCCGGCTCCGGCAACGAGTTGAAAATTCAACACCCCGGGTTTGCTGTCTGACACTTCCACGGTGGCTGTTGAGGAGGCATAGCCCGTTTTCGAAGCCGTCACATAATTAAACCCGCCCGGAACGCCCGTTAGAGTATAAGTTCCTTCGGCAGTCGTAATGGCTTTCACGATTCCCGACGACGTCACTGTTGCGCCTCCCAGCGGTTTTCCGTTGCTTTTATCGCTTACCTTGCCCGAAATTCTGCGGTTCCCCGAGGCTTTGGGGTTGATCAGGATACGCGCAAAATCAATGGCATACCCATCACCTGCGCCGGTAACGGCATCATCAATGAGGATGGAAAGTTTGCCACTTTTTACGGCCTCCAGCATCCCAGGAGGAAAGTTCACTGTAATCAGCTTGCCGACAGGTCCGGTTTGGTTCAGGGAATTAAGCAGTTTCTCAAGCTCAGGGAAGCGGGTTCCGTTGACCGTTGCCGTAAATTTTGTTTCAAACACCGGAGCCTGAAAATCGTCAACAAACAGTTGTAGCGAAGCCGCGTTGACTTTGGTGCCTTCGGTCGAAAACCTGAAAACAAACGGCTTCACAGTATTCTCAGGTGGTAAAGTGCTTTGAGTGTACCCATCGGTAGAAGCCGATTGGTCGTAACTGAAGCCAGATACTACCATGATGCGGTCGGTGCCGTCGGGGTCAGCAGGGTCTGTTTCCCAGGGGTAAGCGTGCGGATCAGTAAGTTCGCCCGAGAATGGATTGTAACCTTCTTCGAAATTAAAACCGAAGTTGTCGATGTCGCCCACCCTTATCACCATTTCGGCTTCGGTTGTGTTTTTTTCAACGGAAGTTTTTAACGGCCATTTTGCCCGGTCATTTTGCGCCGATGCTGAAAGGAGAAAGAAAAATACAGACAAAAATGTCAGGAATTCTTTTTTGCTTTTCATAAGTTCACTGTTTATAAGTTACTGCAATTATTTTCAGGTATTGTTATTGTTTCACTTCAGGCTTAGCCTATCCCGGGAAATCAGGACAAGTAGTGGTTAATACTTCATAATTTCACAATTTTCCTCACAATCATTTGGTTTTCAAGATGTATTCTGATGAAATAGATGCCTGCCGGAAGGTGGCTGATGTCAAATTCCTGGTTCCTGGTTCCCGGCTCCTGGTTCCTGGTTCCGAGGATGTTCCCGTATAGATCTAATAACTCTAAACTTTGAAACTTAACGTTGACCCCGATAGCTATTGAGGCTGAACTCAGCACCTTGAACTGCCCTGTGGTTGGGTTCGGCCACACCTCTATATCTCCCTGCCCTCCTGCTTCCATGCCTCCCTGATCTCCGGTTCCGGTGATCTGAGCCAAAGGGGTTTTCCATACGGAAGTTCCGTCGGTTCCGGCAAAGACATCACCGTTATGGAGGAGAAGCGCATTTACTCTTTGTTCACCAAGGCCGGAATTGACGTAACTCCAGGTAGCCCCTCCGTCGTCAGAATATCTCACCCCGGATGCTTTGGTTCCTGCGATAATCTGTGGGTATAAGACACAAACGGACAAAAGGTTCTCAAACGCCAGATGCTGTTCCCAGGTATTCCCATTGTCATCAGATATATACAATCCTTTATACTCACAAGCTGCAAAAACTTTCCCGTTGTCAGCTGCCATTGACCGGATATGATGGGAGTTGAGTGAAGTCTGAATCCATGTTTCGCCGTCATTGTCGGAGTAAAAAACACCACTCCCGTCAGTGCCGGCATAGATTCTGGAACCATTGACCAGCAGTGATAGCACCGACTTGTTATTCAGGGAGGTTTGTGTCCAGGTTGCGCCATAGTCGGTTGAGTAAAACACCCCCTGTCCGTATGTGCCGGCGAAAAAAACCAGACCTTTTTTCGCCAGGGCATAAACGAGGGTATTATTTATGGACGACATCGTCCAGGTGGCTCCACCGTCAGATGAATAGTAAGCGCCATAATGGGTTCCTTCACAAAAATGATTGCCTTCAGAAACTATTGAATAAGAGTTAATATGATTTGAAGTAATCTTTGTCCAGTCCTCTCCTTCATTCTCTGATTTGTAGGTATCCAGATAAGAGCCAGTATAGATTTCATCACCGGTGCTGTAGAGGGCAAAAATCCTGTAATTATGCATCAACGATTTTACCCAATAGGTTCCTCCGTTGATGGAACTATAGACCCCGGCATATCCAACTCCGGCAAATTGTATGGATCCGTTCCCGGCAATAGAATTTACGGATTTGCCATTCAGGTATTTTTGTGACCAGGTGGCTCCGTTATCTGTAGTAAAATACAAGCCTGATGTTGTTCCGGCAAAGAGCCTGGTCCCATCATAAAACAAAGAACGTATCCATTCATTTCCTGAAGCCGTCTGATTCCATGTTTGCCCGTTATCGGATGTAATAAAAACCCCGTTATCCAGTGTTCCGGCAAAAAGTGCACCTTCAATCCGCTCAAGGGATCTGACGGATTGGTTATTCAGGGTGGTTTGTATCCAGGTTGTTCCGTTATCAGAAGATTTATACACTCCCAGATTTTCAGTACCGGCATAAACTATATTTCCAACAACCAGCAATGCATTCACAGTCCGGTTATTCAGCGGTGTGCTGACCCAGGTATTTCCCAAATCGTCGGAGTAATACACCCCTTTTGTATCCAGACCGGCAAACAACCTGTCCGGGCCGGCAGCAACCGCGTTGACCCAGTAATCAGTAGAATCGTAAAGGGAGGTCACTGCCCAGGTTTCTCCATTATCCTCCGACCTAAGCACACCATGTGCATCAGACCCTGCAAATAAGGTGCTGCCAGACTTGCAGAAACTATTCATCTCATCCGCCCTTTGGCTTGAATATGTCCAGGTGAGGGCATCATCATCAGAATAGGAGATTCCGCCCTGGGTGCCGGCAATTAACCTTCCTTCAGTAAAAAGAATGCAATTTACTGTTCCACCGTTGAGACCATTGCTAACCTGAACCCATTGGGCAGATACCTGAAATGAAAAAAAGACAAGAATAACCGTTAAAAAAAATCTGATATGTGAATTCATAGTTTATTGATTTTGGTTATTTTGAAATAAATCTCCGGAAAAATCGAAGGTTCGTTAATTAATTGAAAATCATCTTCCTGCTTTACATATTTTCCTGGTGAACAACTGGTTATTGGAAAAGAATTTTAAAAAATAAACGCCATCAGGTAAGTGACTCACATCAAACTCAATTTCAGAAACTGTTTCAGAAACCTGCCTGCTCATCATTTCTTTTCCAGCAGCATTGAGAAATGTTACTACAGAATTTTCCAGACTTCCGTTGGGCATCCTGACCCTTATAATTTCCGAGGCCGGAACCGGAAAGATATCTATAGTAACCTTGTTTGATTCATCTACTGCCGTTGCCTGCATAGAAGCAATATAGAAATGGTAAGAGGTATTATAGATATCCTGAAGATTCTCAAATACAATCGTCAGCGATTTCAAAGGAATATCCGGCATAAAGTAAGCTGCCGGGGCTTCGCTGGATGGCATATCCCCAATAACCAGATTGTTATAAACTACATAATCTTCAGGCGTGTCAGACCCCAGGAGCGCAGCATTCGTAGCGTCCCATTTCGGAAGATTGGTCCCATCTTCACTTAGGTTGGCATCGAATAATTCCACAAGCCAGCCATCGATAACCTCCATGGGCACCTGAATGTCGTTTTCATCGATGGCAGAAAACAGACAGTTCTCAACGTCAATGTCAACAACACAGAAGCCCCAGTCGTTGGAAGGCGTAATTTCATCGAAAAGGAGAGTCATTGTTGCCCTGGAAGTCAGGGGTTGACCCAGGGTGCCACTTCCATTCATTTCAACCTGAATACGCAGGTTTTGGGCGTTGTCAGCTTGTCCGAACGTGTTTTCAAATGCATTGCCATCGTCGAAAACCTCATTGTTTAATATCTGCACTTCTCCCGTAAGGGAGCCATTAACGGTCCAGTTAAAGCCGGAAAGTGCCGCATTGTTAAAACTTCCGTTACCCTGGTGGGTTCCGGTGATTTGAAATGTTGCGTATTCCTGTGCATTAACGACGGAAAAGCACAGAAATACAATTACGATGATGTTAGCCGCTATTTTCATTTTTCGGTTTGTTTTACCTCACCCTTTTTCTCCCCATCTCCGGATGGGATAAGGAGTTGTCGGATAAGAAATTTATAATTTTGTTACTTTTTTCATGGCTTCGTATTTAGCCTCACCTCATTTATCCTATCCAAATTGACCAGGAGACCAGGGGTGTGGTGTTTATAATTTAATGATCTTCATCACTTTGATTTGATCTTCGGAAAATACCCTGACGAAATAAATTCCCGCTGGCAGCGAACTGATTTCGTGTTCACTGTTCCCTGTTCCGCTGGTTGTATCCCATTTCTTAACGATGTTGCCAAACAGATCAACCAATTCAATTTTGAATATCGCATTTTGGAATCCGGAGCTTTTGATGTGGAAATTTCCAGGGGTGGGATTCGGGTATAGTTCTATCGCCGACAGCGCATGATCACTTATGCCAAAAGGCAACACCGGAGAATACATCACGAGTGCCCTGGATGGATCATCACTAGAATCATAAATATCTAACTGCCCGACTTCATCAGTTGTAGCATGCGACCACTCGTTGTTCTGTGCCCAAATGGTATCCATCAGGGTTGCAGGGGTTTCAATATAAAGATCAAAGCCATCGTTGTTGTTCATGACATTATTGCCTGTTCCGGGTTCATCTGATTTTCCCATTCTTACAATACCTCTTGAACGAATACCATGCCCGCCATTCTGTGTAATCAGGTTATAATTCAGGAGTACTGAACTGGTGTCATATTCAGGGTAGAGGTCAGCCACCAATCCGTCAGCCACACAATGCTCCACCCGGTTGGAGTCGAACCGGGCTGAAGCCGTGCTGAAGTAAACGCCTGTATGAGACTCTTGAAAAGTGTTTTCTACTATTTCCCCGGCTGCAACAGCCCTGATGTATGCTCCATATGAACCTCCGGAAATCCGGTTACCCTTCATCCCGGGAAATGAAACCGAAAAAACCTGCACCCCACAAACTGCTGAAGAATCATTTTCAAATGAAATTCCTGTCGGAGCGACATACGGCAGCGTGATGATATTGTTTTCGATATATCCACCGGAAGTTGAAGTAATCCTGATTCCGCCGGATTGTCCGTCAGTTTGGATGATATTCTCACGGATCGTTACACCAGCTGATTTTGCCTGTAAATCAATACCGCCATTCGGAAACTCATTGGATGCCACCTCAGCATTGCTGATCGCTGTATAAGTTAGCGATAGTCGTCCATTTGATACTGTGTTATTCAGGAATCGGAATCCCTGGCTGGACACTGAGGACATCTCCACCCCTTCACCTATGTTGTTATCGGTTATATAATCAAGGCAGGTGGCTATAGAAAGCAGGACCAAACTATCCTGAATCTGATTATTGTAAATTTGAAGTGTATCTTTCTTCGAGACTGTTGACACTGTGAAACTCCCGCTGACCTGATTCCCTTTGAACAAAACCTCTCCATCTCTCAAACTAACACTGAAGAATGAAAAATCACTTCCAACGATACAATTTTCCACCCTGATATCTGCCAGGCATAATGATGTATAAAGATGAATACTATCATCTACCAGGTTGTTGATAAAAGTCAGCCGCACCGTTGAATCAAGTTTGGATGTCTCATTTTTGAATGCCTGAAGCCGGCAATCGTGGACGGAGAGGGGCGCAACAGCAAGGTTCGTATTACTCATCAGCACATTGTTGCAGGTCAACCGACTGATGTTCACTGTAGTTGTATCGAGGGTATGCGAAAGGATAAAGATCCCTTCAACCAATGTAGAGTTGCGATGCTGGCCCTGAATGGAGATGTTGTGATTGATCAAGAGGGTGTCTTCCGGGTATGTTCCTTCAGCAACTGAGATATGATATCCCTGCTGGACAGATGATAATCCTTCATTAATGGTATTGAATGGATTCGTGGATGAACCATCTTCAATGCCGGTGTTGTTGGAGGCGTCGACATAGATCACCTGCTGCGCCAGTGAATAATGAACGGCGAGCAGTGAACAGAGGATGAGGATTGATTTTTTCATGGCTTGTTTTTTTTACCACATCGGCACAATAGATAACAACTTGTCCCGATCATTCGGGATAGGATTCACATATTGGGAAATAGAATCAATCCTTTACCATCCTTACAGAATAACCTTCTCCCATCATACCCGGATTTCTGTGTATTTCACCATGTTTATAATACAACTCTCTGTCCCAGGCATCCCCGGAATTTACTTTTGTCGAAGTCCAAAAATAAGCTCCCTTTGTGAGCCCAAGAAAACTGCCATTAATGGTATAAATTCCCCCTGGAAGTGCTGTGAATCCGGACTCATTGGTTGCTGCAGTATTCGGACTTGCCCAATGCCCGGTCCCGGCTTCCTTTAGTTTTCCTCCCGATACAGCAGCGCCACCTAATGTTGTATTTAACGCCTGCCAATCATCATCAGTGGAAACATGCCAGCCTTCAGGCGCAAGTTTTCGGGGGTCATCTACCGCATAAAAGTTGTAGAGTTTCCCGTAAACCAAACTTTTAGCAGGATCATTCTGATAATCCCAGCACATCCCGGTGGTATTCATTAAACTGCTGGTCTTTTCATTCCCATTGCCTATCGGATCACCATTCCTGTAATGGGTGGTTTTAAGATTCTGAACCGTAAATACAAGGTTCCCGATCTGAACCGTGGTGTAAACGTTCCCGTCAATATCGGTCACTGAGCCCGGTGGTATGGGATTATCATCTTCCGTATTTTCTTTACAACCCGTTGTGAAAACAAACAGTAAAAAGGCCCCAACGATAATGTACATTAAAGTTTGTGTTTTTGTTTCCATGACTTTTTATTTTTGAATGTTGAGTTTCCGGGTTAGGAATTTATTATCCGAAATTAATCGGCTGAAATAAACTCCATTTTGCAGATTGCTCACATCTATTTCAATAGTTTCTGTTCCTGCGGGGATGAATTTTTGGAGTAACTTTCTGTCATTCAAATCAAAGATTTCGAATTCAGCTTCTTTAACTTTCAACTTTAAGCTTTGAATTTTGAACTGCCCGGTAGTTGGGTTCGGCCATACTTCCACGCCTCCCTGCCCACCTGCTTCCGTGCCGGTATTAGTCGTGTAATTCAGCAGTGTTTTCTCGCCCCCGATGATGCGTCCCATTGTTTACGGAAGTGAAAAGTACGCCGGTCAATAATTCATCAGTTAGGTTATGCTCAAGCAGATTCCAGTCATAGCCACTTTCACTGGAATATGTAATTTGCCTCTGCGTCCCGACGGCCCATCCATATTGCTGCGCAAAAGAACTATTCAGCGCGATAAGCAGGCAGAAGAGGCCGGAGGCTTTATTTTTCATTATCTGAAAAATTGAATGGAATGGAGCCATATGAAATTCCAGTTTAGCTAACGCCAGCGAGATAAATCACATAGTGATGCATTTCCTCGTGATTATATGATTGTCAATCTGCAAACGGTAATAATAAACTCCCGGGCTTAATCCTGAGCCGTCAAAATCAATGTTATATTCCCCTTTGGGCAGAGCCTTGTTTATCAGGGTAGCTATTTCCTGCCCGTGAATGTTGAACAGTTTTAATGTTGTAAATCCGCTCAGATCGCTTTTCCACTTTATCTGTGTTATACCGGTGAAGGGATTGGGCACATTCTGGTGTAGTTGAACAGGCGTATCATTTTCGGATACAACCGGATCTTCAATTGCCAATATCTTATCGTAGAATGGTTTTATCCCCCAGGCTTTTAAAACTCCGGAATTTCCGGGATTCCTGTCATGAATTTCCAGAATCCAGTCTCCTTCCGGATCAAGGCCAGCAAAAGCGCTCAGCGGTTGGTCGGGCTTATGATTGCCTGAAAACGGAGCCACGCCGTCTGAAACCGGGCTGGTGGCTTCATCTTTAAGTCTTAACCACAGGAAATCAGACCCCGTGGATGCCACCTGATCAACTATTTTCTGAGAAACGCCCTGATGTGATAAGGATATTTCGAGGTCACTGACCCTGGAGTGGATTACAGAATCGAGCATGACTTCAAGACCTGTCAGTTGATATCCGCCTTTCACGATCCAGGGAAAATCAACATTTAAGGTATCTGTAACGGTGGAGTTATCCTGAACCGGAATACTCAACCCGTTACGCAGAAAAGTACCCGGCTCATTCCAGAATCCACCGTTTACGGTATGTTTGATGGTACCGCCCCAGCCTGTGATCCAGCCGTTTTTCAGGTCGGTGAACTGAACGGAGCAAAGGTAGTTTCTCCGGATACCGCTGTACTGTGGAAACCATGTGTAACCACCATCTATGGAACGCAGCACTGTCCCCGCATCACCGACCGCCCAGCCGTTGAGGGCATCAATAAAGAACACCGACTGCAGGGTTTCTCCGAAGCCGGAAACAATCTCCTGCCAGGTAAGCCCCCCGTCGTCAGAGAGCATGATCACACCATAGACGCCGACGGCCCAGCCATGTAATTCATCAATAAAATATACCGACCTGAAATACCAGTTGTTTGACCCCTTGATGATCGCCCGTTGCCACAACTCTCCTCCGTTATTTGTATATAGAATGGTCGAATCCATCCCGGTAGCCCAGCCTTTCAGCGGGTTGATGAAAAACACATCGGTAAGGGGGTTTTGCGTTGGGTTTGTCTGCAATGTCCAGGTATCTCCACCGTTGGCGGTATGGGCAATCTGTCCCCACCAGTCGGCGCTTGCTACCCAGCCGGTGTTTTCATCCAGGAAAAATACCTTTTCCACCGACCCTATCACCGGGTTCGACTGGCTTGTCCAGGTAAGTCCTCCGTTTATCGTATGCATGATAACACCTTCGGAGTATTGTATGCTGCTTTCACCGACAGCCCAGCCCTCACTGGCATTTATAAAATCAACGCTGCTGAAAAATACAGGTTCATTGAGCTGTGTTTCCCATGTTTCTCCACCGTCAACAGTATGCAGGATCAGTCCGTCCCTGTTCCCTTCGTCATCCAGGCGTTCGCCTCCTGCTACCCAACCGGTATCTGCATTGATGAAATCCACATCCATGAAATAATGTGTCGGTTTTTTGTTGAGAACTTCAAATTGTGCCGATGTGCTTTCTTCTTTTTTCAACACCTGTCCGTACCAGCCCACGGCATAAACGGCATGAAACAGCGCCTGGAAGCAAACATCATTCAACCCGTATAGGGTTGGCGATTCCTTTTCAGTCCAGATGGCGCCCCCGTCGAGGGTTTCGAGGATATGACCCTGATCGCCTACCGCATAGGCAGGTCCTGCGATGCCCTGTGTTTCAACTGATCTCATGTTAATAAACGGGGCCTGGTGTTCCTGAACCCATGTTTGTCCGTTGTCAGACGAGCTCACGATGAGAGACTGGTTGCCGCAGGCGCGGTAATCACTGTTCGGATCCACATCAATGCTCAGAAGGTTGTGAGTGGTGGGGGTTGAATGCGACTGCCAGGTTTGCCCATTGTCTTTGGTGCTGATGATCAGCCCCTGGTTACCGCACAGCCATACTTCATCGCATTCAATCTGATCAATATCCCAGAGGTTCTGAAAAGGGCAGTAGATGTTTTCCCACAATTCACCATGATTGTAGCTCTTAAGAATGACATTATGGCCACATATCCACGGACAATCACCCGTTAAAGCGGTAACAGCATAAAGGGATTCATGGGTGCCGGCATATTGTTTTGTCCAGGTTTCACCTGCATCGTCTGTATAGAAGATTGTCCCATGTTCCCCCACAATCCATCCATCAGTGGCAACGCCTGCCATGTAGATGCAATTCAGGTTTTCGGAGGTGCCCAAATCAACCAATTCCCAATTGAGTCCAGCGTCATCTGTTCGCATTACTGCCCCAAGATCACCCACAGCCCAGCCTTTAACTCCATTCATTACAATGGAATTCAGGTCATTTCCCTGAAGATATGGATTTTGCCAGTGCCAGCCGGCTTGAGAAAATGATGCGTTTGCAAACATAAAAATGAGCGAAAAGCAGAATAACTTTTTCATGGCTTTGAATTTTAAAGACATTAAAGACCCGATTTCCACAATTACACTGATTTAATCAATAGCGTTATTCCATTAAAATCATTTTTTTTGTTTCAATTCCTCCATTCGCCCGAAGTTGATAAAAATAAACACCGGCAGGAAGGTAAATTGCATCAAACGTAAAATGATGCTCTCCTTTGGTCTGATATTCATTCACCAGCGTTGCAATTTCACAGCCTGTTAAACTGAAAATTTTCAGGGTAACCGGCCCGTTGACTTTTGTTTGCCAGCTGATTGTTGTGCTGGAATTAAATGGATTGGGGGAATTCTGATTCAGCACTATATTGGCTTTTACAACTGTTGCGGGATTATTTTCTATCTCAACCAGTCCGCCTGTTGTGGTGTGCAGGATGGTGCCCCCAAATCCAACCGCGGTGGCGGTATTTTGATCGGTAACCGAAACACCATATAAATCATCCGAAATTCCGTTTAACTGGGTAGTCCAGGTGACACCCCCATCGGTGGTTCCGAGGATTATACAGGAGAGACCTGCACTACCAACCACTATTCCATGATTTTCATCGGCAAAGGAAACTCCCCTCAAATCACTCACTGTCCCGCTTGTTTGTGCTGTCCAGGTTGTTCCGCCGTTGGTGGTTCTGAGGATGGTGCCGCTGTTTCCAACGGCTGTGCCGTTATTTTCATCTGTAAATGAGACACTAACCAAATGGTTCCCTGTCCCGCTTGTTTGTGCTGACCAGGTTGCGCCGCCATTGGTGGTTCGAAGTATGGTGCCGTTATAACCAACTACCGTCCCGGTATTGGCATCGGTGAATGAAACACCCCTCAAAGCCAGTGTTGTTCCGCTTGTTTGTGCTGTCCAGGTGCTTCCGCCATTAGTGGTTCTGAGAATAGTGCCACTATAACCTACAGCCGTGCCGGTATTTGCATCGGTAAAACTGACACCTCTCAAAAAGGAGGTTGTTCCACTGGTTTGGGGACTCCAACTCACTCCGCCGTTTGTTGTTCTGATTATTGTTCCACCCTGGCCCACGGCGGTGCCATTTTCGGCGTCGGAAAATGATACACTCAGCAAATCGTACCCAATTCCACTTGATTGTTCGCTCCAGGTTGTGCCGCCATCAACGGTCCTGAGGATTGTGCCATAAGAGCCCACAGCTGTGCCATTATCTGCATCACTAAATGAAACGCCCATCATATTACCCGTGGATCCGCCTGATTGCATTTCCCATGTTGCTCCGCCATTGTTAGTTTTCATAATTGTTCCATGATCGCCCACGGCGGTGCCATTGTTCGCATCGGTAAACGAGACACTGCTTAGCCACGTTGACGGGTCAGCCTGCGAAGTCCAGGTAGTCCCTCCGTCAGTAGTCCGTAGAATTATGCCTGCACCAACAGCAGTACCATTTAATGCATCGGTAAAGGAAACACCATCTAACCTGCCTCCTGTGGGGGAACTCTGTGCAATCCAGGTTGTCCCTCCGTTTGTCGTCCTGAGGATTGTCAATGCAGTGCCGACGGTTGTGCCATTGTTGGCATCGGTAAAGGAGACACCTAACAAACTTTCTGTGGTTCCGCTGCTTTGCAAGGT
>JAAXUD010000837.1 GCA_013336205.1 Lentimicrobium sp.
CCCAAACACGACCTTCAACCTTAGTTGGGACATCTGAAAGTGCTGTTTTTACTTTGGCTTCAACAGCTGTAGTCTGAGCTTTAGCGCTGAACAGCGCTGGCTCTGCCGGTATTTCGTCGGGCGTTGTAATGTATCCGGCAACGGCAGAAGCTGCAACAGTAGCAGGGGAGGCCAGGTATACAAAGCCTTTTCCCTGTTTGCCTGAAAAATTCCGGTTTCCTGTGCTGATGGTCACTTCGTCAGGTCCGTTTTGTCCAACCTGACCAGCTGCACAGCCGGCGCATCCTGCATTGGAAACCAGCGCACCGGCATCCTTAAAAATCTTAATTAATCCCTCGTCTAAAGCTTGTTGCCAGATGAGGTCTGTTGAAGGAACGACTTTCAGCACAACCCCCGGAGCAACTTTATGTCCTTTCAGGATCTGAGCAGTAACCCTCAGGTCATCGATACGACCATTGGTGCAACTTCCGATAAATGCAGAGTCAATCTTGGTTTTGAGCACCGAACTAACCGAAGCATTATCATGTGGATGGCCTGGATTGGCAACCATTGGAACGAAATTACTGACGTCGATGGTGAATTCTTTCGAATAAACGGCATTGCTTTCAGCTTTAACTGCTTCAAAACGTTTACCTGATAGTTTCTCAAGTTCGTCCAGAATTTTGCTGTTCGGCGTAAAAAGTACAATAATTGCACCCATTTCAGTAGCCATCGACGAAATGGTAATGCGTTCGTCGAGTGTCAGCTCTTCAACTACATCTCCATAAACCTCAACACTATAGCCTAGTAGTTTATTGGCACCAAAAACAGAAAGCAGGTTGAGTACAATGTCTTTTGCAGTTACATTTGATGGTTTTTTACCGCTCAGGTTTAGCTTAACGGATTCCGGAACCTTAAACCAGACAGCTCCTTTAGCCCAGGCTGCAGCAATATCCTGGTCTCCCATGCCTTGTCCGAACGCCCCGATGGCTCCCATGATATTGGCATGGGAATCTGTTGAAACAAAAGTGGAGCCGGGATAGGCAAGACCCTTGTCAATCGCAAGGTGAGTGCCAATGCCAGCATCTACATCGTAAACCTTAATGTTATTCTGCCTGGCATAAAGCCGGCAGAAATGCTGGTTGGCAGCATATTTCTGATCTGAACCTCCCGGGTTACAGTCAAATGTAAATATAGTGTGATTGGCATCAGCAATTGTCAGGCCATTGTCTATCAGGTTCTTAACAACGTTGGCTCCGCCAAAATCGCGGGCTGCGCGGCTATCGATAAATACATCAATAATATCGCCCGGTTTAACTGTCGCCTGATTTGAATGACTGGAAAGGATTTTTTCAATGATTGTCATAATTTCTGGTTCTTGAGGTTTGGGTAATCAGATTTTTAAGCGCTCACGAAACGGCTCAAATGTCATAAAATCAGCATGATGAACTACATAGGCCTCCGTGGTTCGTTTTACCATATTGCCTTCGCCGGCATGGGTGGCAATAATATGACAAACCTCGGCAGGAACACCACACATTTCAGCCAGACTAACTCCGGAGAAGGGGTGACGGATATATTTTCCGTAGTTACCTTGAACAGATTTTCCGTCCTTCATTTCGTATTCCAGCAATTTGCCTACATCGGCCAGTATAGCACCTGCAATTAATACGTCCATATCTACCGGAAGATCTGTTTTAAAAAACAGGTTCATCTGGTTACCGCAATCTTTTGCGATATGAACAACCGCTCTTTTATGACCCATAAAGGTAACCTTCAGGTCTGGTCCGGCCAGCAACGTAAAAGGAATGGTATTAAGGTCGTCCGGGGTAAGAACGCTTTTCTGAA
>JAAXUD010000296.1 GCA_013336205.1 Lentimicrobium sp.
GGTTTCTGTAGATGGGAAACCTTCGTCCCGAATGGTGCTGCTCAAAGGTATTGAGGATGGTAAGTTTAAGTTCTTCACAAATTACAGTAGCCGGAAAGGGCAGGAGTTGGTCGGAAATCCATATATGGCTATGCTTTTTTTCTGGCCTGAACTTGAACGGCAGGTGAGAATTGAGGGAAAAGCAGGGAAAATTCCAGGTGATGAATCTGATATTTATTTTAACTCCAGGCCTTTGGAAAGCAGAATCGGAGCAATAGCATCCCCACAGAGTAAAGTAATTAGCAGTAGGGAAGCGCTGGAAGAATTTTACAACAATATAGCACAGACTGTTTCCCCAGAGAAGGTTGTGAGGCCTGAATACTGGGGAGGCTATGCCCTTGAGCCTGATTCTGTTGAGTTCTGGCAGGGGAGGGCCGGCCGTTTGCACGACAGAATCAGGTTCCGGAAAGCCGGGAGTAATTGGATTAAGGAGCGGCTTGCACCCTGATTTGTATTCCAGATCATTTAACTGGCAGCTTCAATACGAAGGACGTCAATTAATTCATCTAATTGTTGCTGAGTAAAATGCTTATCTCTGGCAAGTTCTGCCAGCGTTCCCCAAACCGGTTCACCGCAGATGATGCAATGTAAATTATGCTTTGCCAGCAGGGTAACAGCAAATGGATAGGCAGCAACAAGATCAGCAACCAACATTTCAGGTAAAATGTCAGGACTACTCATCTGATCAGCTGGGTTGATGTTCCTTGCGGAGCAGGTCGTTGACCGTTTTAACAGGGTTAAAGGTAACAATAGGTACTTCAACAAAGACCGTAGTCCAGTCAGCCATAGCTCCATTCCAAAGGCCTGGCAGTTCCTGGGCTTTCAATTCACGGCCATCTTTGGACTTCACAGAGATAAATCCGGTTGAAGGATCAACAAACTCTCTTAAATCAAATTGCTCACCATTAAAATCCCTGACATAGCAAACCAGATCAACAGGATTAAAGTGAGTTGAGTTGCTGAATATTTCTTTTTGTTCAGGATTGCTCAGGTCAATCTGCGATGATTCAACAATTTGCAAAGAAATCTCATCCTCGGTATTTTTAATCCAGAAGGGACCACCTCCGGGTTCGCCTTCATTCTTAACCATGCCGCAGATTCTGATTGGTCTGTTGAGCCTGGTATACAGGTAGTCAATCTTCTCCATCGCACTCATTTCATCAAAATCCTGAGGAAGTACAAGGCAAAGTTTTTCTTTTGCAAAGGTCAGCACCTTTTTTAAATCATTTTCTGAAAGATTACCTTCTTCAAGTTTTTCAAGGAAATCAAACACCTTATTTCTCAATTCGATAAGGTACCCTCCGATAACTCTTTTGTAACGGTAGGTTTGATCTTTAAGACGATCTGGAACTATATTATCAATGTTTTTGATGAAAATTATTTCGCCTTCACGATCATTCAGATTCTCAATAAGTGCACCATGTCCTCCCGGACGAAATACTATACTTTCATCGTCATTTCTGAATGGTTTATTTTTAGAATCTACCGCAATGGTATCAGTTGAAGACTTCTGAATCGAAAAGGTGAGTTCGTAAATAACATCAAAAAGTTCCTCATATTTATCTTTAACTTTATTGATCTCTTCAATAAAACGATCAGCATGCTCAGGTGAAACAGTAAAATGTATTGCCACTCTTCCATCACTATTTTGACCGTAATTTGCACCTTCAACCAGGTGTTCTTCCATTGCCATGCGGGCACCATCGTCGTAATTGTGAAATTTAAGCAATGCTTTTGGCAGCGCGGCATATCCCAGTCCTTTATCCTCAAGCAGAAAATCGATGATGCTTTTAAAGTCCTTGTCGGCCAGGCATGTTTCAATATTTAGTCCGTTAACTGACATCGACTGCTTCAAATCATTGTAAAAAGCAAAATTTTGCAAGTTGGAAATGAAATTGAAAACTGAATTAAACCCTTTATCATTATTAAGGAGTTCATCAATGGATTCTGTTCCGCTTATTTTTTCGCGGAATTCAAACAGGGTTTTAAACATGCGACTGGCAGCTCCGGAAGCAGGTACAAATTTTAAGATCTCAAAATCCTCATAATTTTTATCGTAGAAATGAATCAGTTTATCAGCCTCTGCTTCAGCGAATGACTTCATTCCATTATTTATTGTAGCCGGAGCTACCAATTCAACAAAAGGAAAACCGGTTTTGAAATTATCTATCTGCTGCTCAATGACTTTTATGTCAATTCCTTTTGACTGAAACTGCCGGAGGTCGTTTTGTGTAAACATAAAATGGTTCTTATCTGATTTCTTTTTACTTCACTGAATTATTGCCATTTTAATGGCATACTGCAACAAAAATAAGCATTTAAGGTCTAAAAACCTAAACTGCCCTGGCTGGCTGGTCAAATATTCCAGATAAGTAACCCAACTGAAGTATTAACGAGATGAATAGTTAATACTTTTTATACTTATAAAGTCTACAAGTATTTGTCAGTCAAATATATGCAATCATGCTCAGGTGTGGTTTTATAATTTGCCTGGCTTTTCCGGAAATGATTTTTCTACATCATTTATTAGAACTTGCCTACAGATTGGTTAAAGGTCCCGAAAGTTCTTATCCGGAAAAGCCAACCAAATATATTGTGTAAGCAATGTATAGCAGGATAAAAAAAGATCCTTCAATCCGGTCAATTTTCCTGCCTTTTCTAATAAATACAAAAAGAAATAATAACAAGCTGGCAATCAAAACAGTGAAGATGTCAAAATTGGAGTGAACTGAAAATGGCAGCGGTCTGATAACTGCACTTGTTCCAAGAATAAAGAAAACGTTGAAGATATTTGATCCAACTACATTGCCAATGGCAATATCACTGTTCTTTTTTAGAGCAGCAGTAATACTTGTAGCAAGTTCCGGTAAAGAAGTTCCGGCAGCAACCACTGTCAGACCTATAACTGATTCACTCATTCCAAAAGTTCTGGCAATATCTACCGCACCCATAACAAGGAAACGGCCGCCGAAAAATAAGCCGGCAAGACCAACGATAACATATAAACCTGACTTTGGAACTGACATGGTAATTTTCTCAACTTCCATAAGTGGACCGGATTGCCTGGCAAGAACGAAAGTATAAGCCATGAAAATCGAGAAGAATCCCAATAATACCAGGCCGTCTATTCTTGAAATTTCATTTTTTTGGTAACCATCAATAAACACATCATTGGCCATAAATGCTACTATCAATATTGCCAGAATACTGAATGGAATCTCTTTCCATACTGTATTGTTCTTAACTGCAACAGGCATTATCAAAGAAGTGATACCTAGTATAGCGAGTATGTTGAAGATGTTGCTTCCTAAAATATTTCCGATGGCAATTTCAGTATTGCCATTTATAGAAGCGATCAGATTAACCACCAGTTCGGGAGAAGATGTTCCGAAAGCTACAACAGTCAACCCGATTACTATATCTGAAATATTCAGCTTTCTGGCAAGTGAAGAAGCGCCGTCAACAAGCCAGTTGGATCCAAAGATTAAAAGGACCAGACCACCAAAAAGAAGTAGATAGCTCATGTTACTTTGTTTTATTAAAGTTTAGTTGAATAAAGAGATTTACTTGAAAATGAAACAGATGATTCAGATCTTTGGCTTGATTCCTAATCTGAGCCTGCCATACAGGACCAGCTTCCAGGCGGTTAAGTTGTGTTAATCTGTACCCAATCAGGCCGGATACCCAGTTCTCGCTGTAAATTGCATTTCTTGGCTTGCTCAGGTTAAAGTAGGCTTCATTTGAAAAATTGAGATAAAATTCCCTGACATCCGTTTTTTCGCCTTGCAGTGGAATTTCGATCCCGGCCAGGTAACGTAGTCTCCATCTTAGCATATCCCATTCACCGTTGCTTGAAATCAGTCGTTCTTCAATCCTGATTCTGTTTCTTAACCTGAAATTATTTACACGGCTAATGATGGTCATTTGCTGCCAGAACCTGTTTTCAATAAAAGAAGCACTGGTGCCGGGTGATGTTTGCCGGTAGTACCAGGCTGCAGAAAATTGAAGGGATTGATTGTATTTATAGATACCACTCAGCTGGAAATCAAAATAATTAAAGGCTGCCGGAAACCATTTATCGTCATATTTATTGCCGATTGTGTTGTATTGTGCCGAAGAATTAAGGTTTAAATCAAGGTTTTTGGCAACAGGAGCTGTAACAGATATCCCTGGAAACAGTGTAAAGAAAAACCTGTCCTGTGACATTCCGTTCAGTGAGAAAGCAAAAATGAAAACGGAAGAAATGACTATCCTTTTCAGAAACATTTTTTCAGAATTCATTCGTGTAATTTTCAATAATGATAGTTTCATGCCTGATATAATACCCCTTTGAATCAAACAGGTATTCATAAAGAGTCATCTTTCCTTTGGATTTTCCTTTTAATTCAATCTCATATCGTATTCCATTGACCGTTTCCTGTTCCTGAATTCTTTTAAAAATATATTTGTCATAATGCTGAACCAGCGTAAGCTTCATATTTTCTGAAACGAATAAGGGCAATTCATCTTTCCGTATCTCTTTCTCTGTATCAATCCATTGTCCATTCTCATTAAACAAAATACTGAATTGCCGGTCTTCAAAACTAAATTTTGCTTCATAAGCAAGCCCTGAACTTCCTGTCTGAAGATATAGCTTCTGATGACTTCGTCCCGGGAAGTGCTCAT
>JAAXUD010000026.1 GCA_013336205.1 Lentimicrobium sp.
ATAAACACCTTCCCAATTTATTAAGACAGATCTGAATGACTTCAGAAAAAAAGCTGACTTCTGCTATAATAAAGGGAGCTGATAAAACAGCATTTACTATGCCGGATTGCAGCCTTTAGTTATAATAATTTATAAAACAACAGCACACAAATGTACAAATTCCAAAGGGCCTGCAAGCTATACATAATCTTTAATCCAGCCCTGGAATAAACCATTTGAAAAATAACGGGCGATTCTGTTATTCAATCTGTCCAATGATCACCACGTAATTTTTCCCGTATTTTTTGGCACATTTCGGGCAAGTGGTGTACCACATATACCATTTATTGATCTCAAAACCCCGTTCTTTCGCGACACTTTTGTAATCTTCAGTCCATTTCCCGGTTTCGTTATAAGAGCCTTCATAAACCCTGCTGAAAAACTTTCCGCTTATCACCGTGTTTTCAGCACCCTGAACATCTTTGTCAACTGCAAGATACAGATCCATATTCCATTTTGAAGTATGATCTGAAAGACAAAGCCAGTCGGGCACCACTGCGCCCGCTTTTCCTACTTGTTCGTTCATGCGTTTGATTACAGGTGCAAAGGTGAGTGGCATGAAATAAAAGGTGAGAACCTTGTCACGGATAAACTTCTTTTTGTCCCATTCAAAAACCTGGTTTTCCCAGGGAGCCGGTTCAAATCTGGGGCAACATTCCGGTTCCTGTTTTTGCTGTTCCATTTCGTTTGAGCCTTTATAATCGGTTTATTACTTATTTATCAGATAACGCTATTTCTGTAATCATTTGATTTACAAGCGCAAGAATTGCCTGCATCTTGTAAAGGTCGGCTTTCGCGTAGACATCACGGGGTGAATGATAGTCGCTGTGAAATCCACTGAAGAAACTCATCACCGGAATTTTCCGCATTGCAAATGGCACATAGTCACTTCCACCATGGCCGGTTGTTTCCCATATATCTAATTCAAATGGCTTAACAAGTCTCTTATTGTACTCCCTGGCCATCGATTTCAGATTCTCAGTCCCCTTTAAAAACCCGATGCTGATAATCTTAGCTTCTTTATCTGCAGGGTCGCTGCGCGAAATCATATCGAAATTAATGTTGAGATCTATTGATTGTTTACTGAAATTGAAATTCCTCACAAACCATGTACTTCCGAGCAATCCCTTTTCCTCGGCAGTCCAGGCTGCAAAAACCAGGTTACAGGATGGCTTGACACCTGCACGGACCCATGCGTCAGCAATCGCCAGCATTCCGGCCACCCCCGACGCATTGTCATCCGACCCGTTATAGATAAGATTACCCCTAATTCCCAGGTGATCATAATGTGCGCCTATTACAATGTTCCGCGTTGTATCCTTTCCGGGAATCATCCCGAGCACATTTCTGACAATCATTGGTTCGACTTTCATTTCAACCTTGCAGGCCACTTTTATTCCTTTCAAAGGTTTGGCCGGGGATTTAAGTTTAGATGCCGACAGTTTTTCTGCTTCCACAAGACTAATATTGCTTCCATCGAGAAGTTTCTGTGCCAGCGCTTTAGTGACCCGAAAAACAGGTATTGAAACTGAATCGCCTGGCAGTGAATGATTGCAATCTGCGTATTCCGGATCTTCCGTTGAACGATTGATGGTATGATTCAGCAATTCTCTGTTTACCTGTCCACTCCGGTATGGTTGAAAGCCATCGGGCTTTACCAGGATGATCGCCACCACACCTTTTTTCATTGCCAGGACTATTTTGGATTCTAATGAAGCCAAATGCGATGATTCTCCTGCAAATATTTTCCGGGCAGGCGAAAGCGTATCCCGTTGCCCCGGATAACCATCCATCATCATTACAATGGCCCCATTTACTTCAAGACCGTTATAATCATCATATTCTTTACCAGGTGAAGTTATTCCATAGCCTCCAAAAACTACCTCAGCGGTTGCTTCCATATTGATTGGGCCTGCTTCAACTTCAAAATCAACACCTTGTGTCCATTCTATCCTTGAGTTTCCAATATTTGAAATAAGTGACAAAGAAGCGCTTCCGGTGCGATAGGACAGAATTTCAAAATCCTGGAAATACCCTGCCATTGAAAGATTTGTGCGTTTTTCCCCGGCAGGGCTTAATCCGGATTGTACCATCCGGGAAGCAATATAATCAGCTGCCAGAAAGCTCCCTTTAGTACCAGCCTCCCTGCCCTCCATCCAATCGGAAGAAAGAAAACCAAGTACTCCTGTGAAGTCCTTTTTCTGAGGATCGGCAACAACCGCAGTCCGGTCCTGTGCAGCAGCAACTGTGGAAATAAATAAAAAAAGTACAATCAGTTTTCTGAGATTCATATTTTAAGTTATAGATGCGTTTCTGAAAATTTACTTTTAGAAGAATTTATGAATAAACAAACCCTGCGGTAGTATAAAAATGAAAAAAAGTGAGAAGCCAGGTCATGTTTAAAACGAAGATCATTCCTCCACGATTTTTTGCATCAAAATAGCAAAAAAAAACAATGAGGGCTACTATTTTAGCAGTTCGGAGTTTCTGAGTTAAAATTATAAAAAAAACAGACAGAATTCTAATTGCGAACCTTTTCTTTATCTCTTTTTGCAAAAAGAATTGTTTTTCAATGAATTATTGTTTTAAAAGAAAATAAAAATAATTGTGTGAATAATAAAGTGTATCTTTGCCGAATCAAATATTAAAACAAAAACACATCATGAGTAAAGGAACAGTAAAATTCTTCAATGATTTGAAAGGATTTGGATTTATTAAAGACGACGCTTCGGACAAAGAATATTTTGTTCATGTATCAGGACTGATCGACGAGGTCAGGGAAAATGACCAGGTATCTTTCGACCTTCAGGAAGGCAAAAAAGGATTAAACGCAGTAAATGTTAAAGTGATTTAATATAACTACAGTATATAATTCCTTAAAAACCCCGTTAATAGCGGGGTTTTTTATTTTCAGGAATCCGGAAATCTACTTCTGAATGGGGGTTTATGATTTTGCACCCAAAGCTTGAAATCATAAAAAGCAGAACTATTTATTGCTAATATATGCCTGATTTACTGACGCTTAATATTCTAAATTATAAATTAATTGTTTTAGTTCAATTTCCGCAACTTTAGCTGAATACTTCAGGTTGACCAGCAGGTATGCAGCATTTTCAAAGCTCGACTGCGCTGCTTTTACATCCAGTATGGTTGCCTGCCCCAGGTTAAATTTCTGCAAAACCACCTCAACGAGTTGCCGGGTCAATTCAAAGTTCATCCGTTGCGCATCCAATTGTTGTAGCGTGGTGGAATAGGATCTGTATAGATTAGTGGCCCGTGCCGATAGTGTAAATAAAAGGCTTTCCTTCTCCAGCATTGAATTGTCTACCCTGATTTTTGCAACATCTTTTTGTGTTTTATAAATAAAGCCATTAAAAACCGGCACCTGCAATGTAATTCCGGCAGTGGGGCCATAATTACGGCTCATCAGCATATTGCCTTTGCTCAGGTCAGTTTGATAGAGATCGTACCCTGCATTAAGTTTTACTGATGGATATCGTTGCGCTGAAACCTCCTTCACAAGTTGTTGATCAATCAGAATCTGCTGCTCAGCACTGAGATACTGAGGATTTCGGTTCAGATAATTAAGGATTGAATCCAGCTTTAGCGAAGCATCAACATTGATGGTATCTACTATAGAGTATGGGAACTGTGTTTTAGCACTGATCAATAAAAGCAGATCAGCCTTATTCTGCTCAATAACCATTTCCTGTAAAGCCAGCAGTTGCTCGGCTGTATTCACATCTGACTGCGCCTGAAGTACCTCGGCCGCATCAGCCATGCCGACGCTGCTTTTAACATTTACGATCTCCAGCTTTTGCTTTGAGACATCCAGCGAATTCTGAATTATTTTCAGGTAGTTCTGCTGCCTGATGATGTCATAAAATGTGATCATAACATCGGCAATAGTAGTCTGAACCTGTTGATTAAGCTGAATCTCACTAAGATTTTCAAGCCGGCTCAGCCTTTCTTTGGTCGCAATCACTTTAAATCCATTAAACAAAACTATCCCGGCCGAAATCCCTGCATTTACTGAGTTTTCATTCTGGTTCGTCAGATTTGTTTCAGTATTATCACTGAACTCCTGCGAAATATTATTAACCGACAGATTGTCACCTGCGCTGGCTGATACATAAGGCAATCCACCCGCAACACCATAAGAATTGCTTAACCTGGCCATCTCAACATTGTTCTTTGAAATCCGGATGTCAAAATTATTACGGAGAGCTGTATCTATAGCACTTTTCAAGGAAAATGGCTGTTGGGCCTGTGTTAAAAACGGAAGAATAATTCCGGAAAGCAACAGAACACTTATTATATGACGTTTCATTGTTTTAACGTATAAAAACTGAATATTTTATTCTGTAATACCAACTCTTGCAATCAACTCCTGTATCAGAAGCTTTGCACCTTTTAATTGGCCTCGTCAATCTCAAAAGCTTCGTGCTCTTTCCTGCCTGACATGTAAGTATAAACTGCCGGGATTACAAAAAGAGTAAGTATCAACGAGAACATAATGCCACCCACAACCACTATACCCAGCGGAATGCGGCTTGTCGCTGCAGAACCCAGGCTCATGGCGATGGGAAGGGCTCCCAGGGAAGTCGCCAGACTGGTCATCAGGATCGGCCTCAGACGTAAAGTTGCTGCTTCGATTGCAGCCTGTCGTTTTGAGAGGCCGGCTTCCCTGCTTTTATTGGCAAATTCAACGATCAGGATTCCGTTCTTGGTTACCAGGCCAATAAGCATGATCATACCGATTTCCGAGAAAATATTCAGAGTTTGATTGAATACCCATAAACTCAGCACTGCCCCGGCAATGGCCAAAGGAACAGTGAGCATGATGGTAAGCGGATCACGGAAACTCTCGAACTGTGCCGCCAGCACCAGGAAAATCAACACCAGGGCCAGAATAAAAGCGAACGCTGTATTTGAAGCACTTTCTGAATAATCGCGTGACGGACCACTTAAGGAGGTCTGATAACTCTCATCCAGCAATCTGTCTGCAATTCCCTGCATTACATCAACGCCATCACCAATTGTTTTTCCTTCCGCCAGCGAAGCCGAAATAGTAGCGGCCTTATAACGGTTATAATGAAACAGCGAAGGTGGATTTGCATTGGATTCAATCCGGGTAACCGATGCCAGCGAAATATTATCTCCCTTGTTGTTGCGCACATACAAATTTGAGATATCAGAAGGAGATTGGCGATCGTCCAGGCCAACCTGGCTGATAACTTCGTATTGTCTTCCATTCATAATGAAGTATGCCTGGCGCCTGCCGCTGAAAGCGCTCTGCAATACATTGGCAATATCTGCCACAGTCAGGCCAAATTCCCGGGCTTTAATCCTGTCGATAGTTATGTCAACCTCTGGTTTGTTGAATTTAAGATTCACATCAACATTCTGAAAAGTAGTATCAGCCCTGGCTTCTTCAAGGAATTTCGGAATTATTTCCTTTAATTTCTCAAAATCAAGGTTCTGAATAACAAATTGAACAGGTAGCGATCCTCTTGAGCCCATGCCTACTGAAATGGTCTGTTCTTCAATCGGGAATACCCGTACGTTGTTGAACCGGCTGAATTTCTGCCCCATATCCCTGGCGATCTCACTCTGCGTGCGTTCACGCTCGTCGGCCGGCACAAAACCAATGCGGCCGAAACCACTGTTTACGCCTGTACTTCCAAAGCCAGGCACTGCAACAAATGAAAAATCTTCCTCGGGAATTGAATCCATCATGTAGTCGGCTATTTTCCCACCGGCTTCCATCATATAGGGATAACTGGCCCCTTCAGGACCAATAATCTGAAGCCTGACATTTCCCTTGTCCTCAATCGGCGCTATCTCCCTCTGGAGGCTGGTGCCGATAAAAAAAACGATTGCAAAACAGGCAGCTACGATCGCCCAGGCAATCCAGCGGTACTTGATAAATTGTGTTATCAGTTTCCGGTACCCATTCTCCATACCAGCAAAAAACGGTTCAGTACTGTTGTAAAAGCGGCCATGCTGTGCCCCTCTTCTATTCAAAAAAACGTTGAGTACCGGTGTAATTGTCAATGAAACAAAAGCAGAAACCAGCACGGCCACAGCCAGCACAATTCCAAATTCGCGGAATAAACTGCCTACAAATCCTTCCAGAAATAACACAGGTAAAAACACGATGGCCAGCGTAACTGAAGTGGAGAGTACCACGAAGAAAATCTCCTTGCTCCCATCAATGGCAGCTTTGCGAACCGGAATTCCCTTTTCAATTTTCCGGAAGATGTTTTCAGTAACCACGATACCGTCATCAACCACCAGCCCGGTTGCCAGAATAATGGCCAGCAATGTCAGAATATTGACGGAGAAACCCAACACGTACATTACGAAAAATGTGAATATCAGGGAGATGGGAATATCAACCAATGGTCTTAAGGCTATCAGCCAGTTTCTGAAGAAAAAGAAAATGACAAGAATAACCAGAAGTATAGCAATCAACAGGGTTTCCGCAACTTCATTCAGTGATTTACGAACGTTTTGGGTTGTATCGAAAAGAATCTTAAAGGAAATGTCGCCTTTCTGAGCTTTGACAATCTCTTCCAGCCTTTTATTGAATTCATCAGAAATATTTATGTAATTGGCGCCGGGTTGCGGCGTAATCGCAACACCAACTGCACTTACCCCATTCAGTTTCCAGCTTTGCTCGTAACGTTCAGGCCCAAGTTCAACCCTGGCAACATCACTCAGCCTGATGATTCCATCCTCACTGGCCTTGATTATCAGATCCCTGAATTCCTGTTCAGTCTTCAGGTTTCCCATGGCCCTGATCGTAAGCTCTGTATTATTGCCATAAATTTTACCGGAAGGGATTTCAACATTTTCCTTGTTCAGAACATCGGTCAGATCATTGAACGCCAGGTTGTAGGCGTTGAGTTTGTCAGGATCAATCCAGATGCGCATGGCAGGTCGTTTCTGACCAATAATATTAACTCCGCTCACTTCCGGGATAGTCTGGAACTTATTCTGAAGTACATTTTCTGCAAAATCACTCAGCTCAAGTAATCCTTTTGTGGAACTCTGCACAGCCATTAGAATGATAAAATCGCTGTTTGCATCTGCCTTAGTTACCACCGGGGGCGCATCAATATCCTGGGGAAGGTTGCGCGAAGCCTGGCTTACCTTATCGCGTACATCGTTGGCTGCGGCTTCAAGATCGGCATCTATATTGAATTCAACATTTATTCTGCTGCCACCCACCGAACTGGTTGATGAAATGGTGCGAATGCCAGGAATGCCATTAATCGATTTTTCCAAAGGTTCCGTAATCTGACTTTCGATGATGTCGGCATTTGCTCCGGCATAGGAAGTACTCACCGTAATCATCGGCGGATCAATGGCCGGATATTCCCTAACGCCCAGAAATGTGTAACCAATGACCCCGAAAAGGATCAGAAACAGGTTCATCACCGTTGCCAGGATCGGTCTTTTTATTGATAATTCAGATATATTCATTTGCTGTTTTCCAAAAGTTTAATCTGGCATTTACTATTCTGGCTTATTTGCTCTTTACAGACTTAATTTTTACATCGCTATTAGGCCTGACATACAAAACGCCGCTTACAACAATGGTATCACCCACCTGGATGCCACTGGTGATTTCAACAACATCGCTGGTTCTGATCCCGGTTTCCACATTTTGGAATTTTGCTTTCCCATCTTTAATCAATACCAACTGATTTGAAAGTGCATCGGGGATAATGGCATTTGTGGGAACTACAATTCCGCTTATTTTCTCGTTCAGCAGCACCTTCACAAATGATCCCGGACTTATTTTACCGCTGTTCAGCCTGGCCCGCACTTTGATGTTCCGGGTGGCAGTATTTATTTGTGGTTCAACAGCGCTAATGATCGCGCTTAGTTTCTCTTTGGATGCATTGGTTTGAATTTCAATGGTTTTCCCGGGCTTTACCATATTTTCATAAGCTTCCGGTACCGAGAAATCAATTTTAATCCTGTCGGTTTGTTGTAGTGTTCCGATTAATGTTGCGGGAGAAACATAAGCCCCTTCACTTACCAACCTCAATCCCAACCGACCGGCAAATGGCGCTCTGATAAGCGTTTTATCGATCTGGGCTTTAAGCACGTTAATGTTGGCTTCATAAAGATTGACCTGGCTAAGTGCTGCATCATAGGTTGCCTGATCTACTCCGTTAACTTCCAGCAACTGACTCAGCCTTTGTTCAGTCTTCCGGGCAAGTTCGAGCTGTACTTTCTGCTGCTGAAGCTGGGCCTGCAAATCAGCATCGTTGATCCTTGCCAGCACCGTTCCTGCAGAAACCAACGCTCCATCCGGTATATTCAGGTATGTTAACCGACCACTGACTTCCGGATGTAATTCAATCATTTCTTCTGACAATACGTTTCCATTCACTTCAATATCTGAAGAAAAGCTGGTATTGGCAGCAACTATAACATCAACAGAAACTGCTGGTTTCCCTTTTGGGGCTGCCTTGTCGCCGGCCTTTCCTTTACAGGAAACCATAGAAATCAGCAGCAGGGGCAATGTGAACACTAAGATAAATTTCATGGGGTAATACTCTTTTCGGTTATATTTTTCTTTATTTTCCCGATGGCTAACGATAAACTTGCTACCTGCTGACTTCCAAGCCCGGCTAAAACCATTACGTTTAACTCATTGATTGACTTCCTGATTTCAGGTAATGCCTGTTTCGCTTTATCAGTTAATAATAAACAGTGCTTTCGCCGGTCATCCGCCTGGCTGATTCTTGTAACGTAACCCTTTAGCGAAAGATAATCCACCACACGAACAACGCTTACCTTATCAGAGTCAAGTAATCCGGCCAGTTCCTGCTGGGTAATGGTTCCATCCTGAGATTCAATCAGAACCAACGCATAATAGTTCCGGTCAATATCCAGGTGTTGGAGCTTTGCCCGTAAAAGATGCAGGTATCCTTTTCCAAGCATGGAAAGCATTCTGCCTAATGGCTGCTCTACCGTTTGCTTTATCGAAGTGGGCATGAATTAAATTTTAGCAAAAATAGTTATAATTGTATATGGTTTACAATGTTAACTATTTTTTAGCTTTTATGCATTTTAATAGTTCACCAATTCGGATAGGATAGCTAATAATAAAGAAACCAACCCAAAATGCAGAAGTTGGGTTTTCACTATCCTTTAATAACCAAATTACAATCCTCTCTTAAAAACCAGTTTGCTAACCTATAAAGTTCTTATTGCTATTCAACCTTAACCAACCTGATGCTCTTTCTTTCTTTGCCGGAAGTAAGACTACAAAAATAGATTCCTTTGTTCAGTTTACTTCCGTCAAGGGAAATGGTATAACTTCCTTTTGTTTGTGGCTGGTCAACAAGGATGGCTATCTTACGGCCGGTCATATCTAATAACTCCAATCTCACCTCTGATGCTTCAGACAGACTATAACTCAGCCGGGTACTTTCGCCAAAAGGATTAGGACCGGCATTCAAAGTAAGAATCGTATTTTCAGCTGTAACAGAAGACAGCCCGGTAACCAAAGGAGTAATTCGTCCATAGTAAACATCCTGTTCACTATTCAGGGTGTTGGCCCAGGCAAGGTGAGCGGTGTTATTATCAGAGATCATATCAAAATAGTCGCCCATTTTTTCCTGGTTAGGCCATCCCAGATGCGGATCGAATGACTCGGAAAGCCGCTCATTGTCAGACCAGGTTTCGCCATCATCGAGGGAATACGAGTAATAAAGTGCCGACCATAGCGGGCTGAAAGATGAAGCATCACGTGTATCGAGCCAGATAACGTCGATACGACCATTGGGAGCAACAGACATTGTGCCAAACCATTGGGTATTGTTAGCGGAAAGATCATCATTTATGCGCATGGGCTCGCCGAATGTTAACCCGCCATCGGTACTTTTTGCAAACATAACATCGCCAGGGTCCCCATTAAACAGTCGTTCAACTGATGCAAGGACATAGACATTACCCAAACCCGGACCGGGCGCCAGATTAACTGCAATGGAAGCCTGTCCGAGGAGCCCGCCCGGATTAACGGCTGCACCGGCATTCATATTTCCGTTCAGATCCACGTAGGTGTAATAATCCCAGGCCACATAAGCATCAGGATCAACGGCATTGTTACTGCGCACTACGACCAATCCATCGTTTAAGCCAGCCCCGGCTATATACAACTCTCCGGAAGGGCCGATGGCCAGTGTGCCCCAATAAGGCTCGCCATCAACACTTACACAATCTTCATAATAATTGCCCTGATCAGTACTACGGGTAAAATTTCCGGGGTAACATATGCTATAGTATGATGTCCAGTAAGCATAAATATTACCTTCACCTTGTCCTCCGGTCTTATCAATTTCCATCCATTGTTTATCACCGCCCTGGGCAGGTGTCCCGTCATCCCATAAAGCACCACCGTCCTCACTCTTATAAACGCGGCAAAAATAACTTCCGCCACTCGAGGTCAGACTATTATAGTAAAATGTGCCTTCATTGTCTGTTTCCAGTACAGGATCTGAACGGAACACTCCAGGGTTGATAACTCCCGGAAAAGTCCAGCTTTCACCACCATCGTTGGAGTAAGCATACCCAGCCTGCCTGAAATTGTTACCGACATCATCAAACTGACGCCATCCGATTGCCATCCTGGCCGGGTTAGTAGGGTCAATGGCCAATGAAGGTTCATTGGCAGCATCGTTCAGAATGTTTTCACCATTTTCATCTATGTTTGCCTGGGTCATAAAGAAAACCGGTGACTTACTCTTATAAGCCGGAGAAGTCCGCTTCACCTGATTAGCACCAGGTGCATAAGCATCATCAGGCACCTCATTATGAAGCGCAGCCCGACCGGCCTTTTTATTAACCTCCTTCTGGGCTGATGCGCTGAATGAAAAACAGATCAACAATGACAGGAAAAAACATAAAACAAGGACAGACTTTTTCATTACGGATGAATTTGGGGTGATTATTTATGAACGAAAGAAGAACAGACAGTCGAAAGCTAGCAGAAACGTTGATTTGGGTACTCCAAATTTAGATAAATATTTCCATGAGCAGCCATTTATAAATGATTAAATAGAATGTAAAAACAAAAAGATATACTAAACCGAAACCATGTGGCAAAAAAAAGGCCGCAATAATTTGCGGCCTGAATTCTTTAATAAAACGAAGTTTATTTAAGATTTAATTTTTTCTTTACCATTGGTAAAATATCATCAGCAGGCTCAGAATAAAGCAGAAGCCCTTCGGTTGAGTTGAAAATAAAAGTATAACCATTCTCTTTGGCAACTTCTTTAACAGCATTTCTGGCTTTCTCGATTACAGGTGCTGTTAATTCAGCTTCTTTGGCCTGAAGATCTTCCTGGGCTGTTTGCTGAAACTCCTGAATACGACGTTGCAAATCAACGATTTCCTTTTCTTTGGTTTGCTTTATGATGTTCGACATTGTTGCCTGATTATTCTGATAGTCGCCAAGTTTTGTTTCATACTCAGTCTGCATTGCCTGAAACTGGCTCTGGAGTTGCTCCTGATAAGTGGTAAAGGCTGCCTTGATTGAATCCTGACCTGGCATCATTTCATAAAGCGAAGCAAAATTAATATGACCAAGTTTCTGTGCTTTCTGAGCGCTCACCTGCATCGCTGAAACAGCAATCGCAAGTATAAGGATGAATTTAAAAATGTTTTTCATTGTAAACTGTTAAAGGTTAAGGTTTATTTGCCGGGCAAATTTAGTAAAATTTCTTTTAAAACTGCGTGTAATTGTTTTGTGGTATACCATCAATCAACCCATTAGCGCATCGGCACAAACTCCGGATGCCAGCGTGCCGATGCGTATACCGGAAGTTATTGTCTGCTTTTGTATGAATAGCCCATTTTATCAAGAATTTCCTCACTGATATCATACCTTGGATTGGTGTACATCATAGAAACACTCCCGGCTTTGTCGAAAATTACCGCATAATTGTCTGTTGCAGCAATTGCTTCAATCGCGTTATAAATTTTTTCCTGGATGGGTTTAATCAATTCCTGGCGGCGCTTAAATAAGTCACCTTCTTTTCCGAATCTTTGTTTTTGAAGATCTTTAGCAACTTTCTCCTTTGCTATTATCTCTTCTTCCCGTTTATTCTTGATGTCATCTGGTAATAAAACTGCTTCGGCTTTAAAATTCTTATAAAGCTGGTCAATTTCACTGAATTTTGCTTCAATTTCACGCTGCCACTGTATTGACAACTCGTCAACTTCAGTTTTAGCGTCGGCATATTCAGGGATGTTTTCAAGAATGAATTCACTGTCAACATAGGCAAACTTCTGTGCAAATGAAGCCGCGGTGGCTGCTAATAAAATGGCAGCAATCATTAAGGTCTTTTTCATTGTATTTCCTCCCTGTTTTTGTTGAGGTTATCTAAAATAAAATTTGTAGTCCTGATGTTAACAAAAAACCTGCCATAAATATTTTGTCCGGATAACAGGCTTTAATTAAGATAGCACTTATTTCTTTAAGTCCGGTTTAATGCTTAGTCAATGCTCTGGTTGATTGAGAAGTGGAACTGCCCTTTGCTGGCTGAAGGAATTCCGGGTACATCATCAAATCCATATCCCCAGTCGAGCCCAAGCAAACCGAACATCGGCAGGAATACCCTTACCCCAACTCCGGCAGCACGATAGAGGGAGAATGGGTTAAATGAGCCAAAATCATCCCAGGCTTTTCCTGCTTCCGCAAATGCTGACAAATAGATGGTAGCACTTGGATTAAGCGAAACCGGATACCTGAGTTCAAGTGTATTTTTGTTGAAAATAGTTCCCCCGGTATTCTTATTTTTATAATAATCGGGAGTCAGACTCTCATTGGCATAGCCACGCATTCCGATAATCTCGCGTCCGTCAAGATTGTTGGCACCCGAAAGACCATCGCCTCCCAGGTAATAACGATCAAATGGAGTTACACCGATTTCATCGTTATATTGTCCGAGGAAACCATACCTTACCCTTGCTGTAAGTACCAGATTGCCTATAATCTGCCTGTAAATAGAAGCACTGAACTTCCATTTGTGGTATTCAATCCACTTATACTTCTCTTCATCGGTCAGTGATGAATAATCCTGATGACTGAATGCTGAGTATGGTGGTGTAATGTCAAGACTCAATGAAACATCTGAACCAGAACGTGGGAAGATCGGAC
>JAAXUD010000297.1:0-294 GCA_013336205.1 Lentimicrobium sp.
CTTCCGATCTCGAACGCCAGGAATTTCTTTTTCAGGTAGGCTTCAACGGATTTGAACTGGGCGCTGAAGGTCCGTTCCAAAAAGGGGGAAAATCATCATACCTGGCCAATTTCAGGTATTCTACGCTTGAGCTGATGGATGGAATTATAGACCTGGGGACAACCGGAATTCCAAAGTATAAAGATTTGTCTTTTAAGCTGAATTTTCCGCTCAGGAAAGGCCAGCTATCAGTTTTCACCCTTGCAGGCGACAGTGAAATAGCCATGCTCGACAGCAAGGACGGAAACGAACAGG
>JAAXUD010000297.1:304-4690 GCA_013336205.1 Lentimicrobium sp.
GATGGCTGCATCGGGCATTTCATATACCGGTTATCTGAGTGAGCATACCTATTTTAAACTGAACCTCTCTGGCGTTTACCAGGATGGCGGAACCATCATCGACACCCTCGATATTTCCGGAGTACCGCATCCAAACATCGATCACAACTATACCGACTATAAGGCAACACTCAGCGGGTATCTCCATAGCAAATACAGCAGCCATCTGTCGGCAAGGTATGGATTTGTTGCTGATCGTATGGGCTTTGACCTGCTGTCGCAGGAGTTCAATACATCTGACAACGATTTCAGGCCACTGATTGATTTCAGCAAAGGGCTGGGTGATGGCGTAAGTCTATACCAAACCTATGCCCAGGCTACCTGGCGCCTCAACGATCAATTGAGTGTGATTCCCGGACTTCATTTCAGTTACCTGGATGTGAACAGTTCGGCAAGTCTGGAACCGCGGCTGGGTTTGAGCTGGCAGCTTGCAGAAAATCAGAAACTTAGCCTGGGTTATGGATTACATTCCCGCGTTCAGACGTTGCCTGCCTATTTTATCGGTACCTGGCAAACCGACGGCACATTGACAGAAACCAACAAGGAACTGGGATTTACCCGCTCACATCAGTTTGTAATGGGTTACGATCTTTACCTATCGGCCAATACCCGCCTGAAAACAGAAGCATATTACCAGTCACTATTCGATGTTCCGGTTGAAATACCAATGAGTTCATTCAGTATGCTGAATACCGGGGCCAGCTGGGGAGTGGGGGCTCAGGACAGTCTGGTAAATACCGGTACCGGCACCAACTATGGACTTGAGTTTACCCTTGAGCGCTTCTTCAGCCGGAATATTTATTATCTTGCCACGGTTTCGTTGTTTGAGTCAAAATATAAGGGAAGCGACGGGGTTGAACGGAATACAGCCTTTAACGGAAATTATGTAGTGAATACATTGGTGGGGAGGGAGTTTACCATCAACAGCCGCTCAGCCTTTAACATAGATTTCAAGCTGAGTTTTGCCGGCGGCAAACGCTTCACCCCGGTTGATCTGGAAGCCTCACAGGCTGCAGGAGAAACCAGATACGATGATTCAAAGGCGTACAGCGAACAATTCGACCCGTTTTTTAAGGCAGACATTAAATTCGGGTACAGGCTGAATGGCAAGAATAAAAGGGTGTCGCAGGAATGGCAGTTCTACATCGAGAATTTTACCAATCACGAAAATGTGCTGGCACAGGTGTACAGTAAATCGGAAAATAAAGTCAATGAAGTGTATCAGCTTGGGTTCTTCCCGATGCTTCAGTACCGCATACATTTTTAATCCGGAGGATTGACCATTTAATCCATAGAAAGTGAAAGAACCAAAAGAAATCGTGTTTGAGCAAAACCTCATGGTCCAGCCTTACAGGCGTGAGATACTGGTGAGGATAATCGGAATCATTGTAATCAGCATATTGTTCCCTGTAATCAGCTACAATCAGCTAATTACCGGCTCAGGAATCACCGCGATAATTTTTGTGTCGCTGGCCCGGACCGCCATTTTATGGCATGGCAGCATGTTGATTATTAATTTCCTGGTAATGCGATACTCGGTTTTTAAGCAACCAATGAAGCTTATCGGATTTCAGGTGGTTTCACTGGTTATATTCGTAATACTGGTCGAATTGGGCGAAATCTTTGTCATTGAACACATTCTCAATATACCGATGAGTCGAATCGAGAAATCAAACATATTGACCATTTCGGTACTCGTTACTTTTACCATCAGCTCTATTTATGCCTCCGTTTCCTTTTTTATTCAGTGGAAATCGAACCTTCAGCGGGCTCAGGCCCTGGAGAAAGCCAATATGGAAGCCCGCTATGAAACCCTGCGCAACCAGGTAAACCCGCACTTTCTGTTCAATAGTCTGAACACGTTGCTGATGCTGGTGGGGGATAATCAGGTGGCCTCCAGATATGTGGAAAGTGTTTCGGAATTTATGCGCTATATGCTGAATTCAAGGGAGAAAGAGGCCGTTCTGCTGCGTGATGAGCTTAAAATGGCCCGTGAATATGTTTTTATCCAGCAAAACCGGTTTGGTGGTAAGCTTACAGTTGATTTTGAAGTAGGGGAGGCCTTTTATCATTTCGCCATTCCTCCGCTGGCACTGCAGATGCTGATTGAAAATGCACTCAAGCACAACGTGATTTCCCGGGAACATCCGCTACAGGTAAAAGTGTATATAGCCGGGAATGATTTCCTGGTGGTAGAAAACAATATACAGCCAAAGCTCGAAAAAGAGCCTTCCACTGGTGTAGGACTGGAGAATATCAAAAGCCGCTATCTTTATCTATCCGGTAAGGAAGTTATTGTAAAACAGGAGGAAGGACGGTTTACCGTTATGCTGCCATTGTTTGAAAAGCAGTTCTCGCAGGTGAGTAATCATAATTTTCCGACACCGGGACCCGATCCCGGTAGCGATCGGAACACCAGAATATGTTGAATTTTCGCATTGTATTATTTTGAAACTACTTCATCACAATATCAGGAGCAATGAAGATTTTAATAATTGAAGATGAGGAGCTTGCAGCTGACAGGATGAAGCAACTCCTGAATGAACTGGAGCCGGGATGTGAACTGGCGGGACCGTTTGATACGGTGACTTCTTCCATTACCCACCTGAAAGCGGTGCAGGATTATGATCTGATCTTCCTCGATATCCAGCTGGCCGATGGTAAGAGCTTTGCCATATTCGAAGCCGTACAGGTTAATATCCCGGTGATTTTTACCACTGCCTTCGATGAGTATGCACTGAAGGCCTTTGACCTCAACAGCATCGATTACCTGCTGAAACCCATCAACAGGGAAAAGCTGCAGCTGAGCCTGGAAAAGTTCAGGAAAATGAAAAGCTTTTTTGGCGCCGCAAGTGATGCTGAGCAGCCCAACAGCCGACTCTACCGGATGATTGAATCACTGAAAACGCCGCAGGCAGTGCAATACAAAGACCGTTTCCTGATCAGCAGGGGTGATGCTATGGTTCCGGTGAAGGTTGGAGAGATTGCCTGCTTCTATGCCGAGGAAAAAGTTGTATTTCTGCTGACCCGCGACAACAAACGGTATATTATCCCGAATACCCTTGAAGAACTGGAATCCCGCCTGGATCCCCGCCTGTTTTTCAGGGTAAACCGTCAGTTTATTGTCTTCGGTGAAGCCATTCAGAAGGTTCACAATTACTTCAACTTCAAACTCAAGGTTGAACTGGTTCCCGATCCGGGCATAGAAATCATCGTAAGCCGCTCGCGTGGCGCAGATTTTAAAGCCTGGATGAATGGGGAGTAGTGGCTCAGAGCACAGGGCACAGGGCGCAGCATTGAAAAGAGAGTATTCGTCTCTATAGTGGCAGACATGGTGACAAGGGGAAATGGTGACAAGGGGAGAGTGACTCGTCCTGTTTTTTCTCCTTGCCTGTCTTATTTTCTTGTTTTTTTTCAGAATCAAAAACAAAACATCGAAAGATTTGGTATATTTGTATATAGCTGTTATAGAATACTCTCTGAGAAAAACTTAAAAGCCCCTGCCCACTTATAACCAGTGATGAAATCAACTGGTGTAGATAATAACATTACCCGTTCTCTTATTCCCGTTGCACAAAATTACCAAACCAGTGTAACATGAAAAATAATTACATTCTGCTTCTTTGCCTTTTGCTTGCCGTTTCAGGCTTTGCAAAAACGGTAACCATTGATGAAGCCCGGATTGTGGCTGATAATTACTACAACCGGTATAGCGGAAAAATCAACCAGGCTCCCGAAAACTCTTTTAGTGTGCAATACAAGGGTTTAACCGTTTATCATGTATTCAACTATAAGGGCGGGGGATTTGTGGTTGTTGCCGCCGACGATGCCGTTGTGCCCGTGCTGGCGCAATCAGACGATGGTTATATCGATAAGGAAATAAACAATCCTTCTGTAAAATACTGGTTCGAATCCTATAGTCAGGAAATTGAATTGATTATTTCAGCCGGATTGGACAATGCCGAAACCTTGATTCAATGGAACCGCATCCGCAACAAGGACTATAATCGTTCTTTGGTTTATGATGCCGGGCCCTTGCTAACCACCACCTGGGACCAGGGAGAATGGTATAATTATTATTGCCCTGCCGATGCCGGCGGCCCCGGTGGTCATGTATGGGCCGGCTGTGTTGCTACGGCTATGACTCAGATCATGAGATATCACAATTTTCCGGAACATGGCTTTCTTTCCCATTCCTATGAGGCTCCCAATTACGGCATCCAAACTGTAAATTTCGGGGAAAGCACCTATAACTGGGCAGCGATGGGTGACGCAGCCAGCAGTGCTGGTTATCAGGATATAGCTACATTGATGTACCATGCAGGGGTATCGGTCGACATGAATTAT
>JAAXUD010000298.1 GCA_013336205.1 Lentimicrobium sp.
CTATCTTTGTCCCATGCAGGAAACAATTCTTATTCTGGATTTCGGGTCACAGTACACCCAGCTTATTGCCCGTAGGGTCAGGGAGTTAAATGTATATTGTGAAATCTATCCATTCAATAAAATTCCGGAAATTACACCCTGGATTAAGGGAATTATACTTTCAGGAAGTCCTTTTTCAGTCAGGGATAAGGAAGCACCTTATCCTGATTTGTCGGATATCCGCGGAAAAATACCCTTGCTTGCGGTTTGCTACGGCGCCCAGTACCTTGCCCAGACTTCCGGCGGAGAGGTAATGGCCTCCAATACCCGTGAATACGGGCGGGCTAATCTCGGATTTATCGACATCACAAACCAGTTGATGGCAGGTATGCACCTGGGTAGCCAGGTATGGATGTCGCATGGCGATACCATCCTTCACAAACCGGCTGATTTTAATATTATTGCCAGTACTGCCGATGTTGAAATCGCCGGCTTTCAGGTTGAAAATGAAACGACCTGGGGTATTCAGTTTCACCCTGAGGTCTATCATTCAACCGAAGGCGCCGTATTGCTGAAAAATTTTGTTGTGAATATCTGCGGAAGTCACCAGCAATGGACCCCTGCTTCATTCGTTGAATCGACTATTGCTGAATTAAAGAAAATTCTGGGCAACGATAGAGTTGTACTCGGCCTTTCGGGTGGTGTTGATTCTTCGGTTGCTGCAGTGCTGCTTCATAAGGCCATTGGCAAAAATCTTCATTGTATTTTTGTTGATAATGGGTTGTTGCGTAAGGATGAATTTACTAAAGTGCTTGATTCATACCAACATATGGGCCTTAATGTGAAGGGCGTGGATGCCGGTGACCGTTTTATAAAGGCACTGGAAGGTTTGAGTGATCCTGAATTAAAGCGCAAAGCAATAGGCAACGCTTTTATCGAGGTTTTTGATCAGGAAGCTCATCTGATTACTGATGTAAAATGGCTCGCACAGGGAACTATCTACCCCGATGTTATCGAATCGGTATCGGTTAACGGTGGTCCTTCGGCTACCATTAAGTCGCACCACAATGTTGGTGGTTTGCCTGATTACATGAAACTGAAAGTGGTGGAGCCACTAAAGAGCCTTTTTAAAGATGAAGTGCGCAGGGTTGGAAAAAGCCTGGGCATTGATCCTGATATTCTTAACCGTCATCCATTCCCGGGGCCGGGTCTTGGAATCAGGATACTGGGCGAAATTACACGTGAGAAAATCAGGATTCTGCAGGAAGCAGATGCTATTTTTATTGATGGCCTTAAATCATCGGGTTTGTATAAGGAAGTCTGGCAGGCAGCTGTTATTCTTCTTCCGGTCAAATCAGTAGGGGTGATGGGTGATGAGCGGACCTATGAATATGTAGTAGCACTCCGGGCAGTTGGCTCTACCGATGGCATGACCGCTGACTGGTCGCATTTGCCTTACGAGTTTCTGGCAAAGGTTTCAAACGACATCATAAATAAAGTTAAAGGAGTGAACCGCGTTGTTTACGACATCAGTTCCAAACCTCCGGCAACTATTGAATGGGAATAGAGGCTGTTTACTTAAAATGCAAAATGTGAAGCGGATATTTTTTCTTATAGTATTAAACCTGGTCATAGCAACCAGCTTGTCAGCCCAGGAACAGAAAGTTAAACGGTCCGATATTATTGAGAATCTCAAAGGTCAGCCGTATTACATGCATTTTGTAGGCAACGGAGAAACATTGCAGGCTATTGCTGATGCATACGGCATTTCACCCATTGAAATAATTAAATCAAATCCTGAAATAGCGGATGGCTTAAAGGTAAATCAGGTTATTAAAATTCCGGCAAAATCATCAGTCAGTGTTGCTGAAAAACAGGCCGAACCTCAGGCAACCGTCGACAATAACAATGCGCCCAAGCCCCGGGAAGCTTCCGGTAAGACGCATACAATTGAACCCAAAGAAACATGGTATGGCATTTCACGCTTATACCAGGTGCCTGTAAAAGATTTAATATCAGCTAATCCCGGTATTGATACCCTGAAAATCGGAATGCAGATTTCAATACCTGAGGTTGCAACCGGAAATCAGCAACCTGTGACAAACGCAAATATTCAGCATACAGTTCAGGCCCAGGAAACGCTTTACGGGATTTCGAAAAAATACAATGTAAGCATTGATGACCTTTATAAAAATAATCCAGGGCTATCTGAAGGTTTGAAAACAGGACAGGTGCTTAATATTACTGAAAAAAAAGAGGAAACGCCCGTAGAGGTTGAGAAGCCGGTGGTTAAAGAACCAACGACAACCACACAGCAAAAGCCGCAGATTGTTGACTCTCAGCCTTATAAAGAACATACCGTTGCCCGAAAAGAAACGCTTTACAGTATCGCAAAGAAATATGGAGTTGAAGTCAGTGACATTCTGAACGCTAATCCCGGATTAACCGGTGAAATTAAAAAAAACCAGGTGTTGCGGATACCGGTTCCGAAGACAGCCCCGGTGGAAGTGAAACCAGTTGTAATACCTGATGATGTTGTCAAAGCTGAGCCTGAAAAGGAACAAGCTTCTATGATTGAATGCAGTCCTGGCCGGAATAAGAACCAGCAATACAAGGTGGCGTTGCTCATTCCTTTTATGCTTGAGGAAACTGATAGTATTGTTACCATGGATCCGACTTCGCTGAAGTTGCCTGATGATTACAAATCATTTGATTTTATTCAGTTTTATGAAGGAGCGCTCCTGGCCATTGATTCACTTTCAAGGGCAGGCATGAATCTGAAAGTATTGGTTTTTGATGTGGATGCCGGCGACCATGTTTCAAAAACCCGCAGAATTCTCTCAAATCCGGAAATGGCCGGCATCGATCTGATCATAGGCCCGTTTTTTGTCAGGAGTTTTGAATTGGTAGCTGAGTTTGCAGCCAGTCATTCAATTCCGATCATTAATCCTCTTTCCCAACGGAGCGAAATTCTATCGGATAATCCCTACGTTTATAAAGTGCAGCCTTCGCCCTGGAGTCAATACAATGAAACAGCCCGTTACATTGCTGACACCTATTCCGGTGCCAATGTCTTGATTCTTCGTCGCAATCAGGAGGAGAACAGCAGTATGGCTGCTTCACTGAAATCAGCCCTCGAAAAACATGGCAACGGAGCAATAAGCATTAAAGAGGCGATATACAGTCAGACTTATGATGCTGGCCTGTTTAATAACATGGTGGCTGGGAAAAAGAATATTGTATTGGTTCTAACCTCCGATAAAGCCCTGCTGCCGGCATTAATGCGCAAGATGAATGATTCTAGGGGGAAATATGATATTACACTTTTCGGGCTTCCGGAGTGGGAAAACCTTGAAATAGACAGTCATTACCTGCTGAACCTCAATACACATCTTTATAATGGTTGGTTTGTTGATTACAGTCATAAATCCGTCAGGAATTTTGTAAGCAGCTTTACCGACAGATATAAAACTGATCCTGAGCTGGAACAACTGGCATTTCTGGGTTATGATATCAGTCTTTTCTTTATGGGTAACCTGTTTAACTATGGAAGAGACTTCAGTAAATGCCTTGACAGTATCGACCATAAAGGCCTGAGCACAAGCTTCTCTTTCTGGAAAACCGAATCAGGGGGTTATGAAAACAGTGCCGCTTCAGTATATGAATTGAAGGATTATAAGCGCAGGGTCGTGAACAGGTAATCCGGAGACCGGTTAAGCGGTTTCCTTCCGGAATTGCTCAATCCGGGTAAAAATAAGGGATCTGTTAAACAAAAATGGTTGTTGGTCTGAAGTTCAACTTCTGATAACGGCCTGTTATCCTGATACATGGAAATCTTACTCCCCTTTTAATCAGTTATTATCCGAGTTGCTTCCTGATATCAGATCTTACCATCAGGCTCTGGATGGTTTTAGCTATACCAAATATTACGACGAATGCAAAAATTATGGTGGCACCGGATGGGATGTTCCAGAAATAGGAGATCAACAGTCCTGCGATAGAGCCCAGCATCCCGATAAGGATAGAAAGGAAGATGATAGACCTGAAATTGTTGGTAAACAGGTTAGCGGTTGATTGTGGTATGGTAAGAAATGAAATTACCAGTATAATGCCAACTACTCTTATATTCAGTACGATAGTAAGCGCAACAAGGCTGATAAGCAGGTACTTGAACAATTGAACCGGCGCCTTATGCGCCCGGGCATACTCTTCGTCAAAGGCAATGAAAAGGATAAGGTGATAGAAAATGGAAAAGAAGAGCGCCAGAAAAACCGCCAGGGCTGCCATTAGCCAGAGGTCGGTGGTGCCAACAGTCAGAATACTTCCGAAAAGGTACGACATAAGGTTGGGCGCATAGCCGGGTGTCAGAAAAATGAAAATTATCCCGAGTGCCATGCCCAGCGACCACAATATGCCTATCGCTGAATCTTCGCGCACATTGGTCCGGCTTGAGACCAGTTCAATGCCCATCGCTGAAAGTACGCTGAAAACAGCCGCGCCCAGCATAGGATTTATACCCATAAAGTAAGCGATCCCGATACCTCCAAATGATGCATGCGTAATACCACCACTTATAAATACCATTCGCCTGGCAACAATATAAGTACCGGCTATACCGCAGGTTACGCTTGCAAGCATAGCAGCCAGCAACGAATTGGTGAAAAAGCTGTATTGAAATAATTCAACTATAGAATCAATCATGATTG
>JAAXUD010000838.1 GCA_013336205.1 Lentimicrobium sp.
AATAGAGAAATGCTCTTCGGTGGCCGTTCCGGTATGGAAATAGTCAACCCGCATGGTTTCTCCGGTGAAGTATTGCTGGTAATTTACATCCTGATTTTGCTGCGCGCTGGATATATTTCCCAGGCAGAGTGCAAGTGTAAGAATAAAGATGAATTTCATGGTTTTATGATTTTACATTTGTAAAATTATAAATATTCGCCTGGTGTGTAAAAAAATGAGTAATCGTTGTCCGGAAAAATAACCGCAGATTTCTCACCATAAAATTGACAAAACTTTACAATGATATAGGTGGATTACTTCTTTTTCTTAGGGGGCAGAAAGCCGTCTTTTTTCATTTGTTTGGCCACTGTGTAGAGTATTCCATCTACTCCCTCCTGTAAAGATGCAGGTTCGGGCGTTACCGTAGTGGCTGACCAGATAAGTTTGTTGCTTTTAATCGAAAATACATTGGTTATGATGTAGTATTTTGAACCATCAACATAGTATCCGGGTCGATAATAGTCGTTCATAAAGCTGTTATTATACTCATAATAACCACCCTGATATGTTTGCGCAACCCATTTGTCATCCGCGGCTTTCAGCAGCAGGCTCATGGTAATCACAGCATCAAATCCCTGTTCTTTCAGGGTAGCCAGGACCTGTTCCTTGTTCTCCATGACCTCTTGCCCAGAAAAAACAGGATAGGAGGGGAAGAAACGTTCATTGATTTTGGTAACCCTGTCTTCAGCAATTTTTCTGCTGGCATCGTCCTTTACAAAGGCAACTACCATTACTTTATTAAACTCTTCAGGAGTAAAAGTTGATTCAGGCGCTTTCCAGCTTTTGACGAGGGTTGTAGGGCTGCTGCATGCGAAGGCAAAGGCGGTCAATAAGAAAAGAAGGTTTTTCATTTGTATGAAAGTTGTTTTAACAAAGGTAAAAGAAATCATGTTTGAAATTCAGGTGGATGTCCCGTAACAGTTGACAAACCTGAAAATAATTTCAGATTCTCAGAAAAACCCTACATTTGGGTTTGGAAATCTGATCTTCAGCCTGTGCAATTCAAACAACTGTTCCGCCGCAAATCCATCGAAATGATCCTGGCGCATTCGCAGCGCGAGCAGGATGCAAGCCATTCAATGCGCAAAGACCTGGGCGTACGCGATCTTACTTCTTTCGGGATAGCAGCCATTATCGGCGCCGGAATCTTCAGCACCATCGGCAATGCAGCAGCAGCGGGCGGCCCGGCTGTTTCGCTCCTTTTTGTCTTTTCAGCCATTGCCTGCGGCTTTTCGGCTTTGTGCTATGCACAATTTGCCTCTTCCATACCGCTTAGCGGAAGCGCATACACATACGCTTATGCCAGTTTTGGCGAGCTGGTTGCCTGGATCATCGGCTGGGATCTGATTATGGAATATGCGGTGGGTAATGTTGCGGTGGCCATTTCGTGGTCGGGCTATTTTTGTGGCATGCTTTCAGGCCTGGGCATTCATATCCCGGATTTTATGGCCATCGACTACCTGAGTGCCTCCCGTGGGTTTAAAGAAGCAACAGTGCTGATAGCGGGTGGGCTTCCGTTAAGCGAACTGCCAGGTGGACTGGCAGAAGCATTCCGGGCCTGGACACAGGCGCCCGCCATCGGAGGATTACGGCTGATTGCCGACCTTCCTGCTTTTACTATTGTAATACTTATTACCTGGCTGGTTTACAGGGGCATAAGAGAATCAAAGCGGGCAGGAAACATCATGGTTCTGCTGAAAGTTGCCATTTTGCTGATGGTTATCGCAGTGGGTGCATTTTATGTTGATCCGGCAAACTGGAGCCCCTTTGCACCCAATGGC
>JAAXUD010000299.1 GCA_013336205.1 Lentimicrobium sp.
AAATTGCACTTGCCAACCAATAATTAATTCGCAAAACACTCAGCCACCTCTTCCCCGTCAATGTTAAAACTGGACATTGGATATTGGACATTGGATATTGGATTTTAGAAATTAGAAATTCTCCTTCTCTCCTTGTCCCCATTTCTCCTTGTCTCTCAGTCCCTTAGTCTCTTAGTCTCTATGTCTGTCGGTGGCATCGATACATTTTGCGAAATCGAAATTGCACTTGCCAACCAATAATTAACCCGCAAAATACTCAGCCACCTCTTCCCCATCAATGTTAAAACCGGCCATTGGATATTGAATATTGGACATTGGATTTTAGAAATTAGAAATTAGAAATTCCCTTCTCTCCTTGTCCCCATTTCCCCTTGTCTCTCAGTCCCTTTTCAGGAGTGCCCCAGTGCATCGTCTTCCGATGTCCAATGGTAATGGTACAATCCATCCAACAAACGCTTCTGTTTCTCATCCGGAGTGAGTATATCGTACGCTAGCTTTTCAGCCTCATATTTCCTGCGTTTTTCTTCCTCAACCATATGAATAGTATCAAGATAGGTCTGTTCTATATGACGTTTCAGGAAATCCGTTGCAACTGAAGGAAACAACTCTAACAATAACGCTTCCTTTTCATCAGCTGCAAGTTTTACATCGCCATATTCATGAAATACAGGGTTTTCCTGTCTTTTATAGAATCGGGTATCGTAAGGAGTTTCCTCTTTCACTCCTGCAATTTTAAACCTGAATTCAGGATCAATTTCCATGGGAGTTTTACCATAAACCCCTTTAACCAGGTTTACAAACTGTATTGATTTTGAGGTATATACAGGCAATCCTTTCGATTCGTCAATCGCGCAATTGACAGCCTGTGCGCCAACAATCTGACTGGTAGGGGTAACCAATGGCGGACAACCGGCATCCATCCTGACCGAAGGTATAAGCTCCAGTGTACGCGGCAGCAGTTTTTCAAGTTTCAGCTGTTTTAACTGCGCAAGCATATTGGTGTACATACCACCGGGTATCTCTGCTTCCTTTACCTTTTCATCAGGTTCAGGAAAACCGAAGAACTTCTCAATCCTGGAACAAGCATTCAGAAGATCCTCCTCTTTATCAGACTTCGCAAAGGCTATGGCCAACTCAAAGAGCTCATCAATATCACGGGGTAGTTTGTCTTTTGTAATATCAAACTCCCTGGGAAAGATTTTACAGGAGTCAAATTCCGCTAATTCCCGTCTGATTTCGCGGAGGATTGTATCTATTTTAACCACTGCCTCTTTATTAACACCTGTTTCAACACCCATTCTGTCACAGAATAGCTGGATAATTTCATAGGAAGCAGCGGCAGGACCACCGGCAAAAGACATAATATTGGTATCGACAATATCGGCACCATTCACAATAGCCATCAGTGTTGATGCCAGTCCATAACCAGGAGTACAATGCGTATGAAAATCAACCGGCACACTCAGGTTTTTCTTCAGAAGCCTGACCAGTCTTCCTGCCCTGCTTGGCGGAATAAGACCAGCCATATCCTTTATGGATACCATGTCGGCTCCCATTTCCTGAAGTTTGAGTGCCAGGTTCAGGTAGTACTCATCGGTAAAAATTCGTGTATTTATTGGCCTGGCATGTAGCAGCGCTTTCAACTTTTTCAACCTGGAAAAATACGGGTCAACCGTATAACAGATTGCACAATCTGCAATTCCTCCGTTTTCTTTAACTGATTTTATAGTAGAACCAATGTTATCGGTATCGTTGAGCGCATCAAAAATCCGCATAATTCCAATGCCGGATTGAATAGCGTTCCGGTTAAATCCATCAATTACATCATCAGGATATGGATTGTATCCGAATAAATTACGGCCCCGTGAGAGTGCGGTCAGTTTGGAGACATCTCCAATTTCATGTTTAATTTTTTCAAGCCTGTGCCATGGATTTTCATCCAGATATCGCATAATAGAATCAGGAACAGCACCCCCCCAAACCTCCATGGCAAAAAAGTTTGCTTCCCGGTAAAGTGGTAACACACGGTCAACCTGCTGCTGGTTCATTCGGGTGGCAAACAAAGACTGTTGACCATCGCGGAGGGTCAAATCTCTGATTAATAATTTTTTAGCCATGTATTTATAGATATTTGTTGGTTTTTATTGTTATGGGTTTAAAAAAATAACCTGCTACGAATTGTTATTTAATTAACAATGCAAAGTTATAGAGATTAGTCTTCAATAATGTACGCCCCGAAAAAATTTATTGCAGGCTGATTCCCTTACCTAATCGTTAAATTCTGTATTGTACACAGGCTTATTTTGCAATAATAAGCAGCATAGATTCAGCTAATAACAGGGAATTGAATTATCATCATCGTGAATGTTTAATTTTGCATAAGCGTTATACCAGGCATTAAAACATGAAACTCACCCCTGAAGAACTGGAAGATAATGGTTATCAGCTTATTGAAAAATTAGATCATAAAGAGTTGATCCCCTTTGTTAAAAAATATTTGTACCGGTTTAGCTTCTGGCCGGTATTATACTTTTCATTTAATTTTGCACTCCTGGCAATCATAGGGGGTATGATCGTTAAGGCAATTGCCATTGAAGAAATTTTAGTATCAAAGGCATTAGGCAGCACTGCCCTGGGATTTGCCTTTGCCTTCCTGTTGATTCCATTGCATGAATATATACATGCAATTGCTTACCGGATATGCGGTGCAAAAGAGGTGTCGTACGATGCAGATCTTAAAAAAATGATTTTTATGGCCATCGCCCATCGTTTTGTTGCCGGGAAAAAGGATCTTCAGCTTGTCGCAATTGCGCCTTTCGCCCTGATTAGCCTGCTTGCATTGGCAGCCATCCCGTTTTCCTCAGGTTACCAGATTTACACAATTGTTGGTTTGATATTTACCCATGCGGCCTTCTGCGGTGGTGATTTTGCCATGCTGAGCTATTACAGCTACCACAAAAACATTGAAGTTGTAACCTGGGATGATAAAGAAAATAAAGTGTCGTACTTTCTGGGAAAGCCGACACCTTAAAATAAATTCAATCGCATTAAGCAATTTTCAGGTTCGTCTAAATAACAGGAATCTCAACAGCCTGAAGCACTTCTTTGGTATCATCATCGTAAATAAAGGCTACCACTGTACAATTTTCAGGAACATATTCGTCCTTAAGTATGTATTTAAATGTCTTGACCACGGATTCCGGGTTGGCAGTGCCGACTGCTGAAACCTGGTTTCCCCAGTTGCTGTTTATCGCGCCCCTCAAGGCATGCTTGTGCACGTATTCTTCAATTACAGGCACTTCACCCGCTTCTATGTCATTGTTTTTCTGTGGCTTCACAATACCACTTTCTGTCAGCACAACAACTAGTTTAAGGTTGCGGTCAATGGTTGTTATAAACCTGGTTTTTATATGTGTACAAAGTTTCCTTTCTGTGGCATCATACTCATTAATCATCTGAAGATCAACTTTCGGAGCTGAAGCAAGGGCATTGTTGATGGCTGCGCCCCACCCGGCCGGTGCAATAATATGATTGTTAGGATAACCAATACGGTTAACCATTCCATTTGGATTACCCACCATGCCTACGCCAAAGAAATCATCCCAGGCAGTTCCGGCCTCTGAGCGAAAGTCATAAGTGAATTCTCCTCCTGCGGTCGGCTTTGCAAAGAATCCGGCATGAACTGCCAGCAAGACCAGCTGATCACCATGCGTTTCTTTCAAACTTTGGGCAATAAGAGCTGCTTTGGGGCAGTTAACACAGGTATGACCGGTATAATCCTCCAGCAGAACACGCTTTTTCAAAACCGTAACTGCAGGAAACTCCGGAACAGGGCAGGCCGCGGTGTCGGAATTACCGGTATTTTTAGTAAAAGGTTCTTCGATTTTGTCGCAACCTGACATAAAGTAAAATCCCGATAGCAGGATCATTAAGGTCAGCAGCAGTTTTATGTTTTTTTTCATCTTTTTCTGTTTTTCATTGGCAATTTCACGCTCCTGGGGAGGAAAGTATAAATAATCTGATTCCATTTATAAACCCACCGTTTCTGTAACAACCAAACTAATTTCTTTGTATTAAAATGAACTGGTAAGAGTTAAGGTAAAGCCATTGGAAGCCGGCACATTCCGGCAAACACCGCCCACGCATACAATACCCTCGCGCTGCTTGCCATAGGTCAGCGACAAGCGGCTTGAGCCCTGGGTATAACCGGCAGCAACATTCATATAATGAAACCTTCTGTCTTCATCGGGGTTACCATAGTTATACTGATCAGAAAAAGTGAAAAACCATTTTGGTGCAATCGTATACTCCGCTAAAAACAGGAACCAGTCACCGTCGTCCTGTTTTGTAGAAAGATTTTGCAACTCTAACTTTACAGCATTGGTCTCATCAAATTTATAGGTCATGTCTGCAATCACAATGTGTGCTTTCACCATCGGGTCTCCGGGATGGCCTTCAATAACATCAATATTGTAATTCAGATTTACGTATGATAAAAGCAATTTGTAGCGGCTGCTGAACTTGCGCTGAATTTCAATATTCAGGTCCTGGAAATAGAGCTCATCGCCAAATGCGAAAAACGACGATTGGTAACCCAGCGTACCAGGCGCACCGATGGTTGTTTCACCCTCAGCCGGCTCCATCTCAATGGAAGTAATCCGTGAATAAT
>JAAXUD010000300.1 GCA_013336205.1 Lentimicrobium sp.
GGTAATCGGTCACTTCGGGAATCCGGTTTTCAACAGGATTGCCGGTTATGAATTGATTGTCTGCGCACTGGCCGCCTGGTATATGATGGGTGGAATTATTATAAACGATCTGGCGGGTAAAACCATAGTAAAAATGGGTAGTCCTTTAATCAAATAAGTGGTCAGGTTTCAGGTTAACAAGATCCATGAAGATTTTCTTAAATAAAAAAACCTGCCATGTAGATACAAGGCAGGTTTTTTTTAATTCAGAGGATAACTCCTCTTTTCTGCCTGTTAAAGAATCTCAAGTAGTTCAACCTCGAATACAAGCGTTGAATCCGGTCCGATCATCTGACCAGCACCCTGGGTACCGTAAGCCAGGTTTGAAGGTATAAAAAACATATACTTCGCCCCTGCTGACATCAATTGCAAACCTTCTACCCAGCCGGCAATTACCTGGGTAACACCAAATACGGCCGGCTCACCGCGGCTTACCGAACTATCGAATACTGTGCCATCGATCAGGGTTCCTGTATAATGAACCTTCACCTTGCTGGCGGCTGTTGCTTTGGGACCGGTTCCTTCGGCAATCACTGTATATTGCAGGCCACTTGGCAATTCAGTTACGCCGGGCAGTTTTCTGTTTTCATTCAGAAAGGCTTCGCCTATCTCCCGGTTATTTCCACCGGCTTTCTGCTGTAAACCTTCGAAATAATCATTCAGTAATTGGTTGGCAGTATCGGGCGACATGGTTATCTCACCATTGTTCAGAATGGCCTGTAAACCATTAATAAAATACTCAATATCAAGTGATTCAACCCCCGAACTTTTTAAATTACTTGCAATACTCAAGCCTAATGCGTAACTGATGTCTTTCATGAAAATGTAGTTTTTATTTTGAGGCGCGAAGGTATAAGCTTTTCATCTTTAGCCAACCTTCTTTCAAAATATTTTACACTATGCCCATTCTATTCTCCATGCATATTCATCTCCGAAAAATCAGTTATTTTTTTCACTGGTATTGTTTTTAAAAGGTCACAATAAATGCGAAATAAGAGCTAAACATCAGGCAGGTAAACATTATCCCATGTCCATGTATGGATTCGTTTGGCGAATCGGGAATACAACAATATTCACCCCACTGGTGCCGCTTAGTAAATGCAACCTGCCCAAAACCTCTGTTCGGCAAGCCAAAGGCCTATTGCTGGTGTTCAATTTGTTATTTATTAACTGATGCTGCTAAAGGCGATAAAACAGTCCTATTCCAGGGCTGGGTAAAACCGGAAACTCCAGATCAAGAAGCCAGTTACTTGATGGCTTCTTCATTATTACTTCATTTCTTATTTGGATCAATACCCCGCCTTCTAACTCAATCCCAAATTTATTTGAAATATTAAAATCTCTTCCCAGGCGGATATTCAGGTATAAATATTTATCAATATAATAATCAGTGTCTTCCCGAAGATAATTCAATCCAATCCTTCCATACCAGGGACGCCTGCATGAAAATTCAGACAATCCTGCAAAATGGTAGTAAACATCTCCGCAAACAGAAAAGTCATCTGGCAATAATCCCAGGCTCAGTCCTATCTGACACTGATCAAGCTGGTATCGTAGCCCGATATTTATTAACTCCGGCATACCAACTCCGGCAGAGATATTGAATTTCTCCTGACCAAATACCAGATGATTATAAGCAATTGAGAAAGCAACCACTATCAAAATAAAGGAGAAGGGTTTCACTTTTCCTTTCATGACTTCCTGCTTTGAGAAACTTGCTGTAAAGCCCCACTATTCTATAAAAGCGCAAAAGTGTCTTATATGAATCGTTTGGCTGGCCTTTATCCGGTTAATTGAATCGACTAGAAAACCAAGAGTTTACGAACAAGCATTGTATTACCTGATTTTACCTTAATCAGGTAAATGCCCTTCTCCAGTTTCGAAATTAAGATGAAATTGCCAGTCGGATGCTGAATTGAGATTGTTTTGCCCATAACATCCCCAATTTCAACTTCCTCCATAATCAGACTTGTTTTAAGTTCAAGCCAGGACTGGTTTATAGCAGGGTTTGGAGAAAGAACAAGGCCTGTCTCACTTTCAATCTGATCAGCTGACACAGGACAGGCTGCTTCAATCTCTTCGCGACTCGAGCAACCGGTGGCATTCCCATATATCAGTATCCATGGGTCTTCCGGATTCAGGAACAGGTATTGACAAATACTTTCTATAGCACATTCTGAAAGATTTTGATTGTTATCAATATCCAGGCCAAGTAATAAATCCGGATCAATGTTATCCAGGCCACTGAGACTCGTCAATTGATAATTCAGAATAATGACCAGGGATTCACCAACATGGGTCAGAGAGGAAAGGCCTTCGAGGGAGGTAAGTGAAGAATTGGTGGTAATTGTCAGATTTCCGTCAATCCAGGTCAGGGAGCTCAGGGGGGCAAAATCTGATACCAGCGGGTTTGCACCTGCCTGAAATCTGCCGCCGATGGTGGTCAGTGATTCAAGCCCGGTGAGGTCAGGTAAGATTGAATTCTGAACTATATCCAAATCACCGCCAACTGAAGTTATCCCACTCAGGGCAGCCAGGCTCAGAAGATGGGGGTTATCGGTCACCGACAGGTTTGCCGGGAATGCACCAATCCCCTGCAGCCCGTCAAGGCTCAATAACGATGGATTGTGAAGAATTTCAACATTCCCATTCACAGTAGTCAGATTTATCAGATCGGAAAGATTTGTCAGATTGTCGTTACCATCAATAACTAAGTATCCTCCAATAGACTGCAGCGAATTAAGCCCGCCTAAATCATGCAGGATATCGTTAGATGCAACGACTAAATCACTGCCAATGCTGGTTAGCGACTCCAGTCCGGCCAAATCCGTAAGGGCGTTACACTCCGAAATTTCCAAACGGCCTCCTACAGTTTGCAAAGAATTTAATCCATCGAGACTGGTGAGTTCAGTAACAAAGATTGTCAGGTACCCTCCTATTGAGGTAATTCCACTCAAGCCGGTAAGATTTGTTATATCAGACTGACCACCATAAATGAATAGGAATCCTTCAATCTGAGTGCATCCCGGATAATTGGTGTGAAAATTGTCAATCTCCGCCTGCGACTGAAAAGTAATTCCTTCAGGAAGGCATGACTGGGCTGAACCTGCAATAAACAGCAGCAAAAAAAACGGGATAAAAATCAAAACTTTTTTCATTTTTGCTCAGTTTTTTGTTAATTAAATGAATTGAAATATCATTCAGATGTTATCAACAAAAGAAAAGAGGTAAGGCAGAAAAGCCTGAAATATCGGGAGAAGTGGCAGATATCAGTAATCCGGCTCTGCATTGGCCGAACAAATAAAGTTACTAAAATTCAAGGCCGAAAACAAGCATTTGACAGACTTTCATTGGCTTGATAAGTAAAAAAGTTTATTTTCGCACAGCAGATTTAAAGCCCCTTCTACCTTCAGATTAAATTCGATTAAATTACTTTCAGGAATATCATTTTTTGATCGACAGTAACTGATGCAACAATCAATTAGTAATCCCGGATAACTACCTATGACGACCCAACGACTTGTGCACATTACACTTTTGGTAGATGATTATGACAAAGCCATTGAATTTTATACCGGGAAGCTGAATTTCAGGCTGCTTGAAGATGTTCAGCTGACCGAGCACAAAAGATGGGTGCTGATTCAGCCACACGGATCAGCAGAATGTTGCCTGTTGCTTGCAAAGGCCGATAATGCGGCACAAAGAAGCAGGATCGGCAATCAGACCGGGGGCCGTGTATTCCTGTTTCTTCATACCGATAATTTTAGCCAGGATTTCGAAAATTTACAATCAAAAGGAGTAAGTATTGTGCGTGAACCCAAAGTTGAATCTTACGGCACAGTGGCTGTTTTTGCCGACTTATACGGCAATCTGATTGATCTTATCGGGCCGGGTTAATTTTCACGATAAAAAAAAGCAGAAAATTTGAATTCACGGATCAAACATAAATGGTTCACTGCAAATCAAACAACTGACAACCAATAAACCTGTAATGATATGATGGAGAATATCATTGATAAGTATTTCGGGTTTCTTGAGCAGGAAGCTGGTTTTGTTAAGATACCTGAATACAACTATGTACGGGAAATTCACAATGATTATGTCAGGGATAACCTCATTATCAAAATCTGTTATGAAGGAAGTTACACCATTGAACTGCTGAAATCCGGCTCAATTGAAAAGGATTTAACCACTGGAATCAGAAAGTCAGTCAGCTATGATTATGCATTTTTTAAACATTACAACCTGAAAAAACTTGACAGAAACGGGAAGCTTTTTAAACCACTGGCATCAGCAAATTATCCGGAAAAAGACCTTTTGTACTACTCGGAAATATTGAAGAATAATCCGGAAGTCTTAAGCGGAAATATGCGTAAATTTTCATTCATCTACAGAATAAAACAGAAATTGGGTTTGGAGCAATAAATACCTGTTCATATCCCATTACAAAACCAGTACATCAGATCATTTGGTTTTCAAGCTATTAAGCTGGATTTATTTGATGATAAGATTGATTTTAGACCATTTAAACGATGACCTATCTGCGTGCGGAAGAAAACTTATGTCCCGTTTTTAGGATTTCCAATTTATATCCGGCAATTATTATCACCACTATCT
>JAAXUD010000301.1 GCA_013336205.1 Lentimicrobium sp.
TATATTTCGGGGCTTCCGAATCAAGAAAAGACGGACAAGCCTCCGGGTACTGATTTGATTGAAATGATTTTTTCAGTATATCAAAAAGGCGACAAGGCGACAAGGAGAAAGGGGGACAAGGAGATACGAATGCAACCTAACAGGTTTTCTTCTTACCTGTTAGGTTTTTTAGAAGGAGATATAGATTGTTTCAGGATGAACCTAACAGCTTTTCTTCTAACCTGTTAGGTTTGGGATAATGAATTTGGAGTTTGGTTTTCACTTCTTGTACCAGATTCTCTGGTGCCTGAGCCTTTTGTCGATGTCAGGCTTGTTAGGTTTAGAAAGGGGAAGTAAATACCAATAATAAAATCATAGAGGCCAAAAATCAACCACCAAAGATTCCCTGGATTTCCCCAAAGATATCTCCACCGCCTTTTCCGGTGATTGATCCGATAACACCTTCCAGATCGATACTACTGTCGTTTGGATCGTTGGTCTTGCTTTTCAGCTTAACCATTACCAACTGAACAAGCTGATTTACAATGTTTCCTGCGGCCCTGCTGTCGGGCCCGAATTTTTTCATCATATCGCCGGAAACGCTCGTGGTGAGGTTGTTCACCACCAGACTCACAGTTGCCTGTCATCTCCCTTTGAATATATGCCGGATGGAATCAAGGTTTCGGTTACCTGCCTGTCCTTTCAGGCTGTTTATAATGAAACCAGCGCCGTTTCAATGGTTTCGCCGTTTCTTTTATTTAAAATATCAGGAAATTTGCACATTCACCAATTTGAAAAGCTTTATGACTCTTTGTCTGCGAATTTTATATAAATTTGTCCGGTTAGGGGAATTCAGTAATTATAAAACATCTGTGAAATTTTTGAGATCAATTTCATTGATACTTTTATTGAGTATCATTTGTGCCTCCTGTTCTAAGGAAGCCGGCGAAGGCGGTAATTCGTCCATTTACGGAAAAGTAATCGTTCATAACTACAACAGTAGTTTTACGGAACTGAATGATATTTACGACGGTGCGGATGAGGAAGTGTATATCATCTATGGCGATGACAAGAGCTATTCGGAGCGGATCAGAACCAGTTACAACGGAGTGTATGAATTCAGATATCTTCGCCAGGGGAAATATACTGTATTCGTTTATTCTGAAGATTCAACACTGACCATTCCTTCAGGAAAATATGCAGTGATCAGGGAAATTGAGATTACCGGTAATCGTCAGACTGTAAAGGCTGATGACATAATCATATTCAAATAATCAATTTCCGGTGAGCAGTGATTACTATCCGCGATATTACGGATTAATTACTAAATAACACAAATGAGCAAGCATACTTTCTGATGAATGAACTGCTGAACTTACTGCACCATTTTAGAACAATAAGCCTTGATCAGATGGATCAGGTGCAGTTGCTTAATCGCATTGATACTAAATACATCCTGAAACAGGTACAATTGACTACATTGCTCGGCCTGCTGACAGAGGACTATTTTGTATTATCAATTGACGGAGAATTGCTGCACCCTTATGAAACACTTTATTTTGATACACCTGCTTATGACTTGTATCTCATGCACCACAACGGGCACCGGAACAGGTATAAACTCAGGTTCCGGAAATATGTCAACTCAGGAATCTCTTTCTTTGAAGTCAAATTAAAGACAAATACCCGCCGGACAATAAAAAGACGGATATCAGTGAGTGGCATTGCCGAAAGCCTCACCTTGAAGCAAAAGGAATTTGTAGAAGAATGCACCAACGATGGCTTAAAAAATTATTTACCCTCGCTCAGGGTAAAATTTAACAGAATAACATTGGTTAACCTAAAAGCCGGAGAGCGACTTACTATTGATACGAACCTTCGCTATGAAGATGAAAATACGGAAAAGGGTATTGGAGACATAGTCATTGTTGAAGTGAAACAACAGAAGCAGGCGTTTTCTCCTTTTAGAAAACTAATGCTGGAGAAACGACTTCGTGAGTTTTACCTGAGCAAATATTGTCTTGGCATTACCTGTCTTCATGAAGACCTGAAAAAAAACCGGTTCAAACGAAAATTATTGGCATTAAACAAACTTGGTTATGATGTATCTTAAGCAGATTATTGTATCGTTGATCTTCCTTAGTCTTCTATTGTTTGTTATCGGAGCATCGGGTCAGACAATCGCAAAACAGAACCCCGGAATCATTGCTACAGTCGAACCTGTCCCGGCAACCAGTGTGCCGCAGGTAGTTGATGCAGTTGACGAGCCTGTTACCCTGAATTTCAAATTTGCATACAGCATTCTGATCGACATTGTTTCTATGCTGATTATTTTTGGCTTGATTTATTTCCCAAACTACAGGAATAAGGAGTTCATGTTCACTTTTTTCATCTTTAACATCATCATCTTTATAATAACCTTTGTCCTGAACAAGACAAGTATTTCAATGGGGGCGGCGTTTGGTTTATTTGCTGTTTTTTCAATGTTGCGGTACCGCACTGAAGGTATTTCGATGAAGGAGATGACCTACCTTTTACTTGCCATTGCCCTGGGATTAATCAATGCAATAGGTCTTAATCTGCTTCCAATCAGTGTTTTCAACCTTATCCTTGTGTTGTTCATTTTTGTGCTTGATCATCCGATGGTCTTTAAACAGGAGCAGTCAAAGGCAATTTCTTATGAGAATATTGAAATGATAAAACCAGAGAATCATCAGCTTTTGATGGATGATCTTCGTCAGCGAACCGGATTGAATATCCATCGGTTTTCAATCTCATCAATCGATTTTCTTAAAGATGCCACTTCAATCATTGTCTATTATTATAAAAAGTAGACAACAACATGACGCATAATTTTCTGCTCAGATCGGGAATTTCTTTAATCGGTATTTTGTTTCTTTTCAGTTCAGGTACCTATGGCCAGATGAACGATGCAGGGCTTTGGACCAGCCTTACTTTTGAAGCAAAACTTGTTAAAAAGCTCTCCGCCTCGTTTTCGCAGGAATATAGATTTGATGAAAATGTGACTGAACTGGGTTCATGGATCAGTGAAGCCGGTCTGGAGTATAAATTGAATAAATATTTGAAGGCCTCTGTAAATTACCGGGTTACCCTGAAGCGAATGACAAACAACCTCTATAGTCCCCGTCAACGGTTTTTTGTGGATATTAAAGCAGAGAAAAAGATCAAACCATTAATATTTCAGTTTCGCACGCGTTTTCAGGAGGAGTATGCAGATGTTAACCGGTCCCCGGAATTTGGTTTCACTGGTTTCTATTCAAGGAATAAATTCACTTTTAAGTTTGACCTTGATAAGAAATGGGAACCATACATCTCGTTTGAGTTCTTTACGCCGGTCGGACACGATCAACCATACATATTTGATGATATCCGCAGCACTGCGGGAGTTGAGTTTGCGTTGTCAAAACACCATAAACTGGATCTCTATTATATGATTCAGCGTGAATTATATGTGAATATGCCTGTGACCGATTTTATCGGAGGGATCGGATACCAGTTCAAGTTCTGATAAAACACAGGGATTGCCCTGATCAATTCACTTTACTTAGCTTTTACAGCCGGTTTGAAGTGCTCATCCGGAAGGGCGATTTGTTGATTACAGGTTATTACCAGTTCAGAATGAATAATAATAAATGATATATGCTCGATTACACCGACGATGACCGCCTGCCGGTTACTATACTTACCGGATTTCTGGGTGCCGGAAAAACGACACTCCTCAACAAACTGATCGCAAAACATCCTGAAAGCAAGTTTGCGGTGATTGAAAATGAGTTTGGAGAAATCCCCATCGACAATGATCTGATTGTAGGCGTTGAAAGTGAGAATATTTTTGAAATGTCGAATGGCTGTATCTGTTGCACGCTCAATGGCGAGCTGGCTGAATTGCTTTTCGATCTGCTCAATATCCGCCACAAACTTACACATATGGTTGTGGAGACTACCGGTATTGCCGATCCGTCTACAGTGGTACAGGCCTTTATGTCGTCGGAGCAAATAGAGACTTTCTACCGTATCGATAGTGTTGTTTGCCTGGTGGATGCCCGCAATATCAAAATTATTTCGGCTGACACAGAGATGGCTGCCAAACAAATCAGTTATGCAGATACCATCATCCTTAATAAAACAGACCTGGTTAGCGAAATAGAGTTGGCGGAGGCAGAGACTTTGGTAAAATCATTCAATCCTTTTGCCAAAATCTGTTACAGTAGTTTTGGCGAACTTGATGGGATAGATGTGCTTGATACTTATGCGTATGCGCCTCAGATCATTGAGTCATTTTCGATCGACGCCGGCAAAATGAAACTCACCTCCGGACCACTGAAGCCTGCCGGTTTTGCTTTGGTTCAGAAACAACAAACCCCGCTGGCGCATGAAATTGAGTCGCACAGCTACACTTTTACCCGCAATTTTGATCCGCATAAATTTAATTTCTGGCTCGACCATCTGGTTGAGTATTATGGCGAAGGCATATACAGAATCAAAGGCATTGTAAGTTTCGACAAAGTAGCCCAGAAGGTCGTGGTTCAATCCGTGCGCGATCATATAATGATTTCAGCCGGTGAATTCTGGCAGGAAGGGGAGGAGCGTACGAGCCGGATTATCTTTATCGGAAAAAATCTCAGTAAATTAAGGCTGGAAGAAAGT
>JAAXUD010000302.1 GCA_013336205.1 Lentimicrobium sp.
TGCATCCTGAGCGCTATTTTGAGACTTTCCGCGATTTGGGTACATCATACCTGAGCATCCATTATGAAGCGGTGACGCATCTGCACAGTGCGGTTCATCAGATAAAAGAATTGGGGATGAAAGCAGGGGTGGTGCTGAATCCACATACGCCGGTATCATTTCTTGAAGAGATTATTACCGATGTTGACATGGTCCTGCTGATGTCAGTGAATCCCGGTTTCGGAGGCCAGAAGTTCATCGAAGCTACCTATGAGAAGATTACAAAACTGAAGAAGCTAATCAGCTTAAAGCAATCACAGGCACTCATCGAGGTTGACGGAGGGGTGAGTCTGCAGAATGCCGGTAAACTTTTTAAAGCCGGCGCTGATGTGCTGGTGGCTGGTAATACGGTTTTTTCATCCGCAGATCCAAAAGAAACCATTGCCTTGCTGAAGGCAGCAGGTGCCGATTGAATTATTTAGTCGATTATTTCAATAATCTCGCTCAGGGCCTTTTTTGCTTTCCTTGCCGGAGCGCCGAAAGGCTTACCTATGGCCACAAAGGTTACCAGTTTAAAGGGATCTTCCACTTTTAAAAGTTTTTCAAGCGCTTGCTTTGCGATCATCGGCGCGCTCATCCAGCAGGCTCCGTATCCGAGATCAATGGCTGAAAGCAGTATGGTTTGAACGGCAGCACCCGCAGTCTGCATATCCGGATGGTTTCTCATCCGTTCAATTTCATCATGAGAAAGTTCAACCCCTTTTTCGAGTACCGAAACATAGGGTTTCATCAACAAGGCAATCAGGGCCGGCGCGTCCTCAAAGAAAGTGGAATACCATTCAATCCGTGACAGAAAAGAACGGTTTGCATCTTCCTTGTCTATAACAGGCAAATTACCAATGCTTTCTGAAACTGCTTCAGCCATCTTTTTCAACAACTCATGGTTGGTAACCACCACAAATTTCCAGGGTTGAGAGTTATTGATACTGGGCGCCAGACCAGCTCGTCTGACCAACTCCTTCAAATCTTCGGGTTTTATTTTTTCTGCTGTAAAACTGCGGACACTTGCGCGGTTTTCAATTGTTTGAACCAATTCCATCTTAAGAAAGATTTATTTTAGTGCGTAAATATCGGAATTATGTTGCTTAGTAGATTTGGAGTTATAAAAATAATATATTTGTGAGAGAAAATCCAGTATTTAAAATCCATCTATATTATGAGCAAAGAATTAGATCAGCTCCAGCCTTCCCGGTTGTGGTATTATTTTCAGGAAATCTGCAAAATCCCCCGTCCTTCCAAAAAAGAAGAGAAAATAGCTGCATTTATTGTGGCTTTTGGCGGTAGGCTTGGCCTCGAAACCATCGTTGACGAAATCGGTAATATCCTGATTCGTAAACCGGCGACATCAGGTATGGAGAATCGAAAATCAGTCGTACTCCAAAGCCACATTGATATGGTGTGCGAAAAGAACAGCGACACCTATCATGATTTTGATACCGATCCTATTCAGCCTTATGTTGACGGCGAATGGGTGAAAGCGCGTGGTACAACACTTGGCGCAGACGATGGTATTGGTATTGCGGCTCAGCTGGCTTTACTCGAAGCCAGTGACATTGCCCACGGACCTATTGAGTGTTTGTTTACAATCGATGAAGAAACCGGGCTTACCGGAGCTTTTGGTCTTAAACCCGATCTTCTTCAGAGTCAGATTTTACTTAACCTCGATTCAGAAGATGAAGGAGAAATATTTATTGGTTGCGCCGGCGGAAAAGATACGGTGATTACCATGAATTACTCCAAGGTACCTGTTGGTGCCAATTTGGTTGGCTATACAATTAAGGTGAGCGGTCTGAAAGGCGGACATTCCGGAGATGACATCAACAAAGGGCTGGGCAATGCCAATAAAATTCTGAACCGTTTATTATGGGAGGCTAACAGGCGTTTTGAACTTCGCCTTTCAAAGTTCGATGGCGGAAATCTTCGCAATGCTATTGCCCGCGAAGCAATGGCCCTTGTTACGATTCCAAAACGCTTTGCAGCGGATTTTGAATTGTTTGCCAAAGAATACCACGAAATAGTCAGGAAGGAACTGAAAGTTACCGAACCCGGACTGAGCGTTCACAACAAAGTATCCGATCTGCCTGATTATCTGATTGATGTAGCTACCCAGGAACGTTTGATGAACGCCCTTTATGCTTGTCCTCACGGGGTAATTGCCATGTCGGCCGATATTCCCAACTTCGTAGAGACTTCAACCAACCTGGCTTCCGTAAAAACCTATGATACCAAAATAGAAATCACCACAAGTCAGCGCAGTTCTGTTGAATCGGCCAAAGATGATATCGGTAATATGGTGGTGGCTGTTTTTAACCTGGCAGGTGGTAAAGCGGTGCATTCGGATGGTTATCCGGGCTGGACACCCAATCCTCATTCTGCCGTGCTCGACATATCACGGGCTGCCTATCAGCGGCTTTTCAATACTGAGCCTAAGGTTCTGGCCATACATGCCGGTCTTGAGTGCGGTCTTGTCGGTGAAAAGTATCCGGGAATGGATATGATCTCCTATGGTCCAACCATCAAAGGAGCACATTCACCGGATGAAAGGCTGAAAATTGATACAGCATTGAAGTTCTGGGATCTTACCATTGAAATTCTGAAGCATATTCCAGTTGAAGAAAATGCCTAAAACAATCGACCGGCCTGCCTACAGGTCGGTTTTTTTTCTTCCTGATTCTAACCTTGATCATGAAACATTATCTGACACTTTTTCTGCTTTCAATAACTATTGCTGTCTCCGGGCAAAATCCGGCCGAAAAAAAGCTTCAGTGGTTCACCGATGCCAAACTCGGAATCTTTATTCACTGGGGAATTTATTCGGTGCAGGGAATCGGCGAATCCTGGTCGTTTCATAATGGTCAGATTTCGCATGAGGATTATATGAAGCAACTGCAAGGATTTACCGCCGCCTCTTATAATCCTGAACAATGGGTTCAGCTGATAAGGAGCAGCGGGGCGCGCTATGCCGTGATTACTTCAAAACATCACGATGGCGTTGCGTTATGGGATACAAAACAGACCACCGGAAATGGCAGACTCAGTGTTGCAGCGCAGACCCCCGCGAAACGGGATGTGCTTACCCCTTTTATCGATGAGCTGAGGAAAGCGGATATCAAAGCCGGCCTGTATTTTTCTCTTATCGACTGGACTCACCCCGACTACCCGGGCTTTTTGCGCGATTCAGCTAAATATAAAGCAGCAGAAAATCCTGAAAAGTGGTCACGGTATTTGTCATTTATGAATGCGCAGCTGGATGAACTGCAACAGAATTTCAATCCTGATTTATGGTGGTTCGATGGTGATTGGGAACATTCGGCCGATGAATGGCACGCGAAGGAAATCCGTGAAAGATTGTTGACAAAGAACCCGGATGCCATACTCAACGGGCGGTTGGCCGGATTTGGCGATTATGATACCCCCGAACAAAACTTTCCGGTAAGCAGGCCCGACAGCCCTGCATGGGAATTGTGCATGACCATGAACGATTCATGGGGTTATCAGGGCCGTGATACATTGTACAAAACGCCTTATGAAATCATCAGTATTTTTGCCGATGTAATCGGCTTTGGCGGCAATTTGCTGCTTGATATCGGACCAAAAGCTGATGGGACTATCCCCGAAGAACAGGTCAATATTCTGGAGGAACTGGGCAAATGGACTTCAAAACACCAGGAAGCTATTTTCGGTTCACGGCCAGGCTTGCCCCAGGGGCATTTTTACGGGCCATCGACACTCTCCGCTGATTCATTAAGTCTTTATCTTTTTATAAGCGGGCGCACGGGCGGCCAGATTATGGTTAAAGGATTGAAAAATAAGGTAAAAAATGCGGTAGTGCTGGGCACAAATACAAAGATTGAACCCAAAGTTGTCGGTAAAATTTCCTGGAGTCCGGTTCCGGGTTTGCTTTTTGCCGGTATTCCGGAAGGTGCCGCAGATGAATACATGACAGTTATAAAACTGGAATTTGATAAACCAATATCGCTTTATCGCGGAAAGGGAGGGTTGCAATGATAAAAAAAGTTAAGTTGCTTATGCTTGGATTAATGCTGGTAAGTTCCGGCACAATCTCTGCTCAGCATGCAGAGGACAAGGTTTATTTCTGGCCCAAGGATTCACTGGTGAAGGAAAAGCTGGCCTGGTGGCAGGATCAGAAGTTCGGATTGTTGATGCACTGGGGTGCTTATAGTCAGTGGGGCGTTGTCGAAAGCTGGAGTATTTGTCCGGAAGATGAAGACTGGTGTAAGCGCCGGGGGCCTTATTCCGCCAATTATTTTGAGTACCTGAAAGCATACGAAAATCTGGCAAAAACCTTCAATCCTGTTAAATTTAACCCGGATCGCTGGGCAGAGGCTGCTGCCAATGCCGGAATGAAGTATATGGTTTTCACCACCAAGCACCACGATGGTTTCTGCATGTTTGATACAAAGCAAACTGATTATAAAATTACCGGTCCTGACAGTCCTTTTGCCGGGAATCCCAAAGCAGATGTAACGGCGCACATTTTCAATGCCTTCAGGGATAAGGGCCTGGGTATCGGGGCTTATTTTTCCAAGCCCGACTGGCATTGCCCTGAATACTGGAATCCTTATTTTCCACCGCTCGACCGT
>JAAXUD010000303.1 GCA_013336205.1 Lentimicrobium sp.
ATTCCACCTGTAAAACCGTTCAGCGGATTTGAATCAAATTCGTCTGGTTCAAGCGAGGTAGTGAAACGATAGCTTCCGCCTATAGCAAGACGCATCCAGCGGGCTACATTAAACTCAATTTCAATACCGGGTTCCGCAATCATAAATGCTTCCGCATCCTCGACAAAAAATTCAGTGTAGTCATAGGGATAATCAAAGTCGGTCATTCTGTTGCGCGTAATTCCACCTGCGCCCAGCAAGATGGGAAAAGAAACATGAACAGGATATTTAGGAAAAATAATAGGTTCGATCAGGAATCCGCCATATCCGCCGGCATAGCTGAAACTGGTATTTGAGTTGGGAGCAAACTCATAGGGTTCTGTAAAAAAGCCCTTGCCTGAAAAGCCAATCGCCAATCCATGATTTGCAATCATTGCAATAGTAGTTCCGGCGCTGAATGCATCATATCCCTCAATCTGTGAATAGCCGGTACTAAAGCCAAAGTAAAATCCTAAATTGCGACCTGATCCGGTGAGGGTTTGAATCCCGCCGTCGTTGCGACTATTTTGTGGGGCCTGCTTCTTTTCAGTCTTTTCGGCTTTTTGATTATTAAATAACCGTAATGTATCCTGACTCTTTGCGGTTCCTCCTGAAAGCAGGATAATTATCAAGAATAGAAAGGCGTGTCTTCTCATTGGTTTTGGTGTTTAAAATTGTTGGATGTTTATTTCGTTTTGGAATCTGTTATTAATAACGGGCATTTTGAATTAGCAAAATTGGTGTCTAGAAATTATACCTGGCCCCAAAGGCAATTACCGGCAGATGAATTCCTAAAAAGTGATCGTCAAAAAATTCGATATAGGGCTTGCCCTCCAGGCTGAAAGAAACCGGATAGCTCGGCATTTCATATTCAAAAGAAACAAAGCCATCGAACCCCAGCTGTATGGTGTTGTAGTAATGATAGGAATGATCGTAATTGTAAGGATCGTTATAGATTTCGTTCCGGTCTGCCATTCCTAAATGTGCACCTAAGCCCCAGATAAAGTTCAGATTGAGATCGTTGAAGAGCAGGGCAGGCCTGTGCTTTTGAACGAGGAAAGCAATCACAGTGCCGTGGTTTTGCGACAAAAGCATGATTTCGCCACTGATGTTGGTGTCAAACATGCGGCGATAGGTAAAGCCACTGGAGGCACCCAACCTGACGCCGGCCGATTGCAGGTAGTTTTGATTGAATGCTTCAAGACTGGCAAACAAAACCAGGATTAGAATGGTAAGGGTTCTTTTCACACTTGAAAATTTTGATGGTTATTTTTTGAATTAAATTGACGCACTGCTTCAGTATAAAGTTACAACCATTTTAAGAGAGAAATATGTCCTGATTGTAAAATGCCAGACCTTAACTGCTTGTTAATATTGCAACACTTTGCCGGAACCACTTATGTGTGAGGTGATTGCCGGGTTGCCCAGGTAGTAAACATTCCCGCTTCCTGAAATCCAGGCCTCAAGTGATGTGCTTACAGCAGTCCGGATGCTTCCGCTGCCTGAAATATTGCTTAAGCAGTTTTGCTGACTGAGATTCAATGCCTCAATCTTACCCGATCCTGAAACTTTCAGATTGCTTTGCTGGGCAACTCCTTCAAGGTATAGGTTTCCGGATCCGGATACTTTCGCACTCAGGTTGTCTGTAATAAAACTACAATCAATATTCCCCGATCCTGAGAGTTGCACATCAACCTCATTGCTTGCAAAACTGCCACTTTCTACCCTGCCTGAACCTGATAGTTGTATTTTGTTCAATTCAGGCGTATGCAGAAATACTTCAACGGTGTAGTGTTCATGAATGTTATACCCGTTTCTGTAATCCACGGTAAGGGTGGTTCCATCTGACCATGTTTCAATGTAAGGCAGCACATTGGACTCAGCCTTGACTTCAACCCAGGTTGCATCGTCAGGTATGATAACAACCCTGAAGCTACCTCCTGAATTCACTTCGCTGAAGGCAGGTGAATTCCGCTCCTCAATAATTACATTGTAATTGCCTTCAATCCTTTCACGCACACAACCTGTGGTGGCAAGCATCAAAAAAATAAGCGCCAGCAAAATAAGGAGCGAAGTATTAATGATTAGCTGTGATCGTTCAATAGTTTTCATCATTTTTTGTTTTTTAATATTCTAATGACAAGCGATTTTTTCAAGGGTTGGAAAAAATGGAAAAACAAGCTGAAATTTTTCACGGATTCTTTCAAAATGAAAGCAATTCATATGCAAGCACGCTTGTTTTTTAACCTCGGAAAATTACCAATGTATCCTATTCTATAGATAATCAAATATTTATACTATTTCTTCAGCTGCCTTTTTTAGTTTAATAATAATTATCCACAAAAGAATTTGCATGAATTGAATATCCGTATTGTTAGGTATTGTCCGACCCTCTTAATGAGCATACTTTTGATAAAATGCATATTAATTTCAATTATTCAGAACCTGCAACTGTTGGAATGACCTTCGGGCAGCGCCGGATAAGTAAATGGTGATATTTCATTTGAATTGAAAGTTTCGTCGCAGATAGTTAACCTCAGACATGTTTTAAAGAAATCAATCCAAAAACTAAACTAAAATCAAGTTCCAACATGAAAAAAATAATCTTTGCGGTCATATTACTTTTAGCGGGAATGTTTATATCGTTGCAGGCCCAGGATCGACGCGGCATGGGTGCTAATTTTGATATGGCAACCATAGCAAAAACACCCCGTAAAGTGCAGCTTTCGTTCCAGAGTTTCCGTGGAATGCCTGAGCAGGCATCGCTTGAGCAATATTGCCCGACACCTGGCGATCAGGGTGATCACGGCACCTGCGTGGCTTTTGCCAATGGCTATGGAATCGCTACCTTGTTGTATGCCAAAACCCACGAAATCACCGACAAAACCATCATTAACAAGTATGTTTTTTCGCCCAGTTATTTGTACGAAATAATCAAGGACTCGACCGACTTCAATTGCCAATTTGGCAGCGATCCCATTATGGCTGTATTAACACTTATAAATATGGGAACACCCTTTATCCGGACCGTTCCATACAGTTGTAATGTAGATTTCAGCACTGATGCGGTTGCTGAAGCCTTGAAATACACCATCAAAGACGCTTCTGTTCTTTTCGCACCAGGCGAATACGCCAGAACATCCGGTGAAATGATTGACATGACGAAAAAGGCCATACTTGAAGGTTCTCCCGTTTCAGGTGGTTTTCATCTGCCGGAAAGTTTTTTCAAAATTAAAACAGATGTTTGGACCTCAGATCCGAATGAGGTGGATAAGGATTGGAAACACAACGGCCATGCGATGGCAGTAGTGGGATTTGATGACAATAAATACGGCGGTGCTTTCCGCATTCTGAACAGTTGGGGAACCGGCTGGGCCGATCAGGGGTATGTATGGATACGCTATGATGATTATGCACGCTATTGTATTCTTGGTCTGCAGGTATTTGGTAATCCTTTTACCCCTGACCCTGAAGAAAATGTAAAACCTGTTCCTGAGCCTCAACCTGAACCTCAACCTCAGCCTAAACCTAAACCTGATGCGATAACCATGAGCCTGAGCGGCAGCATTGAGTTTAAACTGAATACCGGAGAGAATATGCCGGTAAACAAAATCTCATCGCGCAACCTTATGGTTGAAGAAGATGTGGTTGCCAAAGAAGATCTGGTTGCTTATACCATGATGAACAGTTATGCGAGCGGAACAAAATTCCGATTCTATATGACCATTGATAATGAGGCTTATATTTATGCCTTCGCAACTGATCTTACCGGCAAAATAAACCGGATTCTGCCATTTGATGATCTCACCTCCACTCATATCGGTGGCAACAGCATCGTAGCCTTTCCATCCGATACCAAGATCATCAAACTGGATGAGAATAGAGGGACCGACTATCTGCTGATCCTTTATTCAAAAGAGCCGTTGAATATGAATGACATGCTTGCCGTTATGAACAAAACCAGCGGTGGCCTGTCAGCGAAAATATCGGCGGCACTTGGCGATAAACTCATCGCAAAGGATAAAATCAGCTATGATCCAAACATGGTTGGTTTCCGGGTGAATGTTAAATACCATACACGAAATCTAAGCGTTGAAGACGATGGCAACGATGATTCCGGATTTGCAACCGGTTCAGTGGTGCCGCTGATGGTGGAGATCAGGCATAATTAACGATTTTACTGTATCTTTTTTCAAACTTAAAGAAATGGCAAGGATTCTTTTTATTCTGATGACAATCTGTGTGATCCAGGTTCAGGCACAACAAACAACATTGGTTGTTCCACAGGGCAACGCAGCCAATATCGATCAGATGACCACCTCAGCTGACGGGAGTCTGATCGCGACTGCCGCTTATAAATCCATTGTTATCTGGGACGCCCTGCTTGAAAAGCAACTCTATTCCATAGAAATGAAAATCAGCAACAGGGAAAACGAAAACATCAGTCTGCAGTTTTCCTCTGACAATAAAAATATTCTGATCGGGACCAAGAATGGGGCTTTCTACTACAACATTGAAACCGGCGATCTGATTTGTGAAGTATCCGTTTACTATCCTGTTGCGCTCTCGCCCGACAATCAGCAGATTGCTACCATTGAGAATAACAACGTAAATATATACAAT
>JAAXUD010000304.1 GCA_013336205.1 Lentimicrobium sp.
GTTTGAAGCGGCCAGTTCGGGAAACTGAGCTGCATTGATATAGGAATGACTCATCTTGGGGAATTCAGCCGAAATCATCGCCTCAACCTTTGGGCGCAAGGCCACGCAGGGAGCGCAACTATCGTTGAAAAAATAAAGCAGCAGGGCAGGGGTAATGCTGTTAAGCTGATCCAGGGCTGACTGGGAATTAATTTCTGTTTTCATGCGGCAAAGTTAAAACGATAAAAATAATATACTGAAATTTATTATGAATTCGGATTGGAATTTTTCTCAAATTGGAGTGCTTTTATCACACAACAAGAGTAATTATTTGTAACTGAATATCAGGCATTTAAAATTTGAAGAATATTATGCAGGGAGAACCAAAATCGAAACGCATTGTCTCTATCGATGCCCTCAGGGGTTTTGATATGTTCTGGATTTCAAGCGGTGAAGCAATGTTTATCGCGTTGTTTACCCTTATAAATACGCCTTTCTTTCACCGGCTGTCTGAACAGTTGGATCATCCGGCCTGGACCGGGTTTCATTTTTACGATCTTATTTTCCCGTTGTTTTTGTTTATCATGGGAGTGGTTATGCCATTGTCCATCACCCGGAGGATTGAAAAGGGAGATTCGAAATCTCTGTTGTACAAACACATCCTACGACGCACGATTCTTCTGTTTCTCCTTGGGCTGATTTACAACGGGCTTTTTGATTTCAATTTTGCACAGCAGCGCTACACAGGCGTTCTGCAGCGATTTGCTTTTTGTTATTTCTTTGCTTCCCTTATACTGATGAACTTCCGGCTGAAAGGTCAGGTAATCTGGGCTGCAGGCATCACATTGGGCTACTGGCTGGTTTTGTTGCTGGTTCCGGCACCAGGCTTTCAGGCCTATGACCTGACCCCAGAAGGCAACCTTGCAGGTTACATCGACCGAATGTTTCTACCAGGCTCTTTCTGCTGCTACAATTTTGGTGACAATGAAGGAATCCTCACCATGTTCCCGGCCATAGTTAATGTACTTTTGGGAGCGCTGGCCGGTAACTGGTTACTTGGTTCGTTTAGCGACAATGAGAAAATTAAAAAACTTACAATAACCGGAGGTCTGCTGGTGATCGCTGCCCTCTTGTGGAGCCTGGTATTTCCGGTTAACAAGTATCTCTGGACAGGATCTTACACACTTTTAACCAGTGGCATTTCCTTTCTTTTGCTGATGCTTTTCTTCTGGATTATAGATGTGAAAGGTTATCAGAAATGGGCTTTCCCTTTTATTGTGATCGGTCTGAATCCAATTACCATTTATGTGGTGCAGGGCATTTTCGATTTTGGAATTATTGCCAACATCTTTATTCACGGTTTTAAAGACAACCTGGGTAATTTTGAACCGGTTGTAATGCAACTCAGCATATTGACAATCAAATGGCTATTCCTTTATTTCCTATACCGGCAGAAGATTTTCCTGAAGGTGTGATTGTGTTTACTTCCTGTATTCAATACTCCGGTAATTTTAAGAATCACCCCGCCTCAGCGGGGCAAGCTGCGATGACGCAAAGACCCCGCAAAAGTGTGCGGGGCAGGCAGCAATGAATTGATTACGAATGATTTATAATTTCAAAATGAATTTACATAATGCATTGATAATCAATGATTTGAAATTTTTTTAATGGAGTATTGTGTATCAATACAGAATGTTATAAACATTGAGGGACTAATTTCCAATTTCCAATGTTTCTCTCTTTCATCGGCTAATCTTCAATTTGTCCAATCTTCCATTATTCCATCATTCCACCTTCTAACAAGCTAATTTACTAATCAACTAATCTGCTAATCAACGAATTTGCTAATCTGCTAATTTGCTAATCAACTAATCTGCTAATTTGCTAATTTGCTAATCAACTAATCTCCCTTTCTCACTTCTCAAACACCCCCATCCCAAACAAGGCGAAATCGTATTTGATTGGGTCTGAAGCATCGAACTGCCGGAGATTTGCAGTAAGTTCCATAACGGCTTTCCAGTCATTTTGAGTTCGGATCAGTAACCCCAGTTTTCTTGCAACATTGCCCACGTGCACATCAAGCGGGCAGCAAAGCTGGGAAGGAGAGATACTTTTCCAGAGGCCGAAATCAACTCCATTGCCATCATTTCTGACCATCCACCGGAGAAACATATTGATGCGTTTTGCACTGCTCCCGGTCGCGGGATTGGCGATATGCTTGCCGGAACGCTGCAGGTGCGGACTATTCAGAAAGATTTCACGGAAAGTACACAATCCGTTATAAACATCCGTATCACCTGTATTGATTCCTGATGAAAATACTGATTCGAGGCCTTGATGATTCACATAGATATTCCGCAATGATTCGATAAAAAACAGGGCATCATCCCCATTAAAAGTCCGGTGAACAAAGCCCGACAATCGACGCAGATCTGATACCCCGGCATTCAACACAAATTCATAGGGGGAATTATCCATGATATCCATTAACCTGAACCCATTTTTTACAATGGTTGTACGTTGTCCCCAGGCAATGGTGGCTGCCAGAAAACCGGAAATCTCGATATCCTGATGAGAAGAGAAACTGCGGGGAATGCTGATGGGATCGTTGTTGATAAATTCAGGACAATTATAGAGCCTGGTTTTTTCTTCGAGCAGGGACCTTAAATCCAATGTTTCCATCCGGCAAAGTTAAACTGATTCTGAGTCGGGTGCCCCGGAAATACTGAAAGTTCTGATTTATTGTACATTTCTTACTTTACTATTGAACGGGATTCTGCCAAACTGCAAATGGAGAGCGTCTTTATTTGCTTGCCACGAAAAAACAAACCCGGCAAATTAATCACCGGGCTCACACACTCACTCACACTTTATTTTATATTTAGTTCTTAAGGATTTTTCCATTCAGTACATGCTCTCCACCGAATGCTTCTATCAGGTATAAACCATTGGGAAGTTCTGATATTGAAATGAATACACTCCCCGATAAATGTTGACCCTGATATACGCTGCGACCGGTAAGATCTTTCATATTCACCTCAAAATATTCATTTGCCGGTAATTCAAGGGTAAAACTTGCTGAAGCCGGGTTTGGGAAGATGCTGACTTTTGACTTTTTCAGATCCCGTTCCTTGATGGCCGTTGGATTACAACCTGCAGCAAGTGCTGTGTTGAAAAATTCCAGATACTTTGCATCCTGGGCGGTATTGTGCCAGAAACTTCCTCCATGTCCCTGGCCGGCAACCAGTTCGTAGGTGTGCGTTACATTTTTTTCGGTAAGCGCTGCATCAAAAAGCAGGCTTGAATATGGCGCAACAAGGCAATCATGATCACCACAAGAAACAAAATACTGAGGATCGTTTGCATCCAGGTAATGCATGGGATTTGCGCTCTCAACTCTTTCAGGGCAGGTTGGCAAGGCGCAACCCAGCAAGATTGACTCGGGAGAATTAGCAGCATTGTGATTGGCGCTGCTGCAGCCAATTCCTTCGTGTCCATCCATTTGTAAGAAATCCGTTGGTCCGAAAAGATCAACCACTGCCTGCACCCGGCTTGAGACACCCGCACTTCCCAAATGCAAGCCTTCAACAGAAGGATCATTCCCCGTAGTTCCGGTAATAGACACCAGATGTCCACCCGCTGATTCTCCGATAAGGCCAATCCGGCAGGTATCTATGTTGTATAAATCAGCATGCGCTTTCAGGTAACGAACGGCCGTTTTACAATCAAATAATTGAGCCGGCCAGATTGAATCACCACTCAAACGGTAATTTATATCGGCACAGATATAACCTTCGTTGTATAAAGTCCTGAACGAGCCCTGTTCGCTTACACCTTTGCTTCCTCCCATAAAAGCGCCACCATGAATATGTATAATAAGCGGTGTTGGTGAATTTACCCCGGATGGGATGTAAAGATCCAGCATTTGTTTGGTATTGCCGTCTCCCACATAATCAAGGTTTGAGTAAGTTGGGGTTAGTGTCTGATTAAATGCAGACAGGGAGCAGCTGACTAAAGCCAGTAATAGAAGAGATTTTTTCATTTGACATTTTTTACAGATTGAAAAGATTGGTTAACGCAGCATTCAGCGTTTAATCTGGTGCAAAAATGGCATAGAAAGGATAGTGAAGATTTAATTTTTATGTTGAAACTGAAAAAATGGAAGGTGAAAACGCTTAAAGCTGAAGTGAACTTTTATTGCCATTACCTCAAAAAAGAATGCTTATGCCTTCTCGCATTTCAGGATGTCTGTTCAAACCATTTCCTGAACAGGGTAACTCTTTCCTTGCTGATCAGCAATTTCTCCGTTGTGGGCTGAATTAGTGATACTAAAAGCCGGCCATTGAAGTAGTAGTCAATTTCTTTTACGCTTTCACGATGAATAAGAAACTGGCGGTTGGCTCTGAAAAAAATCGCCGGGTCAAGCTGTTCCTGTATTTCTTCGAGTTTACTGTCAATCAGGTAACTTTTGCCTTCCTTGTTTTTGGCATAAACAAGACCATTTTCGATGAAGAAATATAAAATTGAATCAATGCTCACCGGGATAAGTTTCTCGCGGTAATTCACCAGAAAATTTTTCCTGTAATTCTTGCGGGAAGCCGTAAGTTGTTGTATCAGCTCCGCAAACGGGATCAACCCAGACTGTTCCTGCTCTCTG
>JAAXUD010000839.1 GCA_013336205.1 Lentimicrobium sp.
GTCAAATGAAGAATATGAACGGGAGGTGGAGGCCTGTGATATCCTGTTGTCGGGCAATGTTGAAGGAATATTGGTATCTGTTTCCAGGAAGACACTTAATTTCAGGCATTTTGAAGAGATCATCAGTACTGGTTTGCCGATTGTTTTCTTCGACCGCATTCCCGAAAACATATCAGCCGATATGGTATTGGTTGATGACATTGATGGCGCTTACCGGGCAACGGCACATCTTATTGAAACCGGCAGGAAAAGAATTTCAATCTGTTTCGGGGATCCCAATCTTTTAATCAGCAGAAACCGGCTGAAGGGATACAGGGCTGCCTTTGCAGATGCCGGCCTGCCTGTTGATGAACGATACATTATTACCGGTGAAACCCCGGATGAAGTTGAAAATGAGACAAGCCGCCTCTTAAGCATGGCCGAGCCACCCGATGCTTTTTTTGCGATCAGCGATCTGACCATGTCGGGCATTATGAAAGCCATTTACAGCCATAAATTGAAAATTCCGGACGAAGTAGCTGTTATCGGTTTTTGTGAGGAGCCATTCAGCCTTATGTATTATCCTCAGCTTTCTACCATTAAACCAATGGGTTTTGAAATCGGCAAAACCGCGGCGGAAATGCTTTTTAAAAAAATTCTTCACAATGAACCGGAAGTACCCCCAAAGCGTATTGAAATAACCGGGGATTTAATTATCCGCGCTTCTACGGTTGCCGGTTAACTGGCATGGCCCTGTCCTATCCTGTTTTTATCCTGCGGATAATTTCACCCTGTTGAGTGATGGTATAAATAATTTATCCTTGATCTAAACAGGGCTTTCAGTGTATTCGCTTTTATCGAGTTGTTTCAGCCTGGCTTTGGTAGGTGAGAACAACAGGTTTAATAATACACCGGCAAACAGCAGGCCGGCAAACACCGTGGCAAGCGTAAATCCTGCGAGGGCATTTTTACCAAAGGCATCGCTGATTGCGCCCATGGCAAATGGCCCGAAAGCAGCCCCTGCCGCGGTAAAGAAGAGGATTACCCCGGCCACTGCCCCATGTTGTGTTTTTGGGAAACAGCTTATCCCTTTTGAGTTGATGGTCGGATACATTACCGACATAAACAATCCGGATAATGGCAATAGGATAACCGCAGTTTCTACTCCTCCGATTATACTGCCAATAAAACAGAGGAAGATGGCTGCACTGAAAAATGCAAGCGAACCCGCCCAGTTGAATCTTTTCATGATGAGAGCCCCCAGGAACCGTCCACCGGCACGAAGGATAAAGAAAATAGACAGCGAATACGTCGCAATAAAGATAAAATCGCCGTTATAGTTGGCTAAAAGGGTTGGCATCCAGACGTAAATGGCGGATTCAACGGAAACATAGAGAAAAGCACCCATTGAAAATCCCATGGCATAGGGGTCTTTCATCATTTTTAAGGTTCTTTTCAGATTGATGGGTTCATCCAGGGATCGTTTTGTTTGGGGGTATTTCACAAACAGGGCAATGCCTATCAGCACAAGACACAGGCTTGCTGCAACGATATACAGGTATTTCCAGTCAACGCCCTCCGAAAGCAGGTAGCTTACCAGGAAAGTGCCGATGATGGCTCCGATTCCAAAAAAGCCTTCAACCACATTCATGGTGGTGGTATGTTGTTCGGTTGATGTGGAAATATCGCCGATCAGGGCCAATGCCCCCGTTTTGAAAATGCCGATTGCCAGACCTGAGATCATCAGCAGGGCCAGGAAAAAGGCGAATGAGTTTCCGACAATAAAGAGGTATGAATTGGCAGCAAAAAGAGCGAGGCCGAT
>JAAXUD010000027.1 GCA_013336205.1 Lentimicrobium sp.
CAGGTATGGCATACGTGCCCGACTTCATCGGGATGGACCTTCCCGATGCCGAGGCCATTGTCATCGAGCTCGGCTGCCGGTGGTTCTACGTCGCAGTGGAAAACAGGACCTTCCCTGAGTGGCAGGTCTTCGACCAGTCGTGCTACCTCGACGAGCGGCTCCAGGGCGAGGCGCTCGATCGCATCTACAACCGCAACTTCTGAACAGGGTAACTCTCATGCTCACCTGTGAATCTCCCGACCGTTTGCTGATCCGGTTCGAGGGCCGCCTGGACACAGCCCGCGGCTGAGGCATGCATCAATGTATTATGTAGAATGGAAAAAAGTTTCGTGCGAAATTGATAAAAAAGTAAATGGAGACGTGTTTTGATTTCTGTCATTATTGTAAATTTTAATAGTTAATATGGTGTTTTCTTTTCAGTAATAATCCATTGCTTAAAAACATCTACAGCATCCTCCTGCATAAACTGGATTGCCGGTATTCCTCTTTTTTCCGGATGCAGGTCTAATTCACGGTAAATAAACGCATCATCGAATCCGGCATGGGCTGCATCTTCTTTGGAGGCTGCATAAAAGATCTTTTCAGGTCGCGCCCAGTAAATTGCACCCAGGCACATCGGACAAGGTTCGCAGGAGCAATAAATTTCACAGCCATCCAACTGATAACTATTCAGGTTCTTACATGCTTCCCTGATAGCAACAACTTCAGCATGTGCAGTCGGGTCATTCCAGGTGGTAACATGGTTGCTGCCTTTGGCAACGATGATGCCATCTTTTACAATTACTGCACCAAACGGGCCTCCGTTACCGTTTGCAATATTCTGTTGTGCCAGATTGATTGCTTCTGCCATAAAAAGTTTCTGATCTTCACTCATAAGACTAAATAATATTCCAGTTACCTTTTATTGTAGTATGATTCAGTGCTTCATTAAGTAATTCCAGGTATTCGTCCCTGTCGATTGTATATGCTCCAAGACTTAATAAATGCTCAGTTTCCATCTGTGCGTCTATAAATTGAAAATTTCTTTCAAGCAACCAGTTGCAAAGATAATGCAATGCAGCTTTCGATGCATCAGGTACCTTATGAAACATTGATTCACCAAAAAAGGCCCTTCCAAGTGAAACTCCATAAAGACCTCCAACTAATAATTCCTTGTGCCATACTTCGACTGAATGCGCATATCCGCTTTGATGAAGGCGCGTGTAAGCCTCAATCATTTCAGGTAAGATCCAGGTTCCTGTTTCCTGTTTTCTCCTGGTTTTCGCACACGATAAGATAACGCCGGCAAAGTCCTGATCAAGGGTGATTTTAAAAATATTTTTTTGTAATTTTTGCTTAAGGCTATGTGATACTTTAAACGAATCCGGTTTAAATATGCACCTTTCTTTCGGAGAATACCACATGATGGGAGTAAGTTCACTATACCAGGGAAATATTCCGTTTTTATAGGCATTCAATAACCTTACTTCACTCAGATCGCCACCTGCTGCCAGTAATCCATCGTCCAGACTATCGTTAACAGGCGGGAAATCAATATTATCTCTAAGGTAAATTACACTTTTATTGATAAACATATTTCTTATGGCAATTGACTATCAAAGATATTGAATAATGAATTAGTCAGCCTGAAAGCTGATAAAATTATAATTTGGTTGGTGGCCTTCAAAGTGCAAAAAGGCGGGTTAAACTTCAGTGAAATATTAATTATTCATTTTGGACTTTCCGGAAACAAAAACAGCCGGTATTTTAGTACCGGCTGTTTTTTTAGTACTGCAATGTATCAGGCATTTTGTTTTTCAAAATCGTGCATGCATTCAATAAGGGCTTCAACGCTTTCTTTGGGTAGCGCGTTGTAAGTGGATGCCCTGAAGCCGCCTACTGAGCGATGGCCTTTAATTCCAATCATCCCGCGGCCCTTAGCGAATTCCATAAACGCATCTTCTTTGTCTTTATACTGCTCTTTCATTACAAAGCAAATATTCATCAAGGAGCGGGACTCTTTTTCAGCGGTGCCGACAAACATCCGGCTGTTGTCAATTGCGTCATAAAGCAGATTGCCTTTCGCAATGTTCATTTTTTCCAGTTCAGCAAGTCCGCCCAGGCTTTTTATCCACTTCAGCGTTTCTTTAATTGTAAAAATCGGGAGAACCGGAGGTGTATTGAACATTGATCCTTCCTTGATATGAGTGCGATAGTCAAGCATTGTAGGGATAGGGCGTTCGAATTTTCCAAGAACATCTTCACGCACAATAACAAAGGTGACACCTGCAGGGCCGAGGTTCTTCTGGGCACCACCATAGATAAGGGCATATTTAGACACGTCAACCGGCCTGCTCATTATATCGGATGACATATCGGCAACCAAAGGTATCGGACAGTTAATGTCAGTATGAATTTCAGTTCCGTAGATGGTATTATTTGTTGTGATATGGAAATAATCAGCATCCTCAGGAATGGTATATCCTTTCGGGATATAAGAGAAATTCTTATCAGCTGAAGAGGCTACAGTATTGACTTCACCAAAGAACTTAGCTTCTTTTAATGCTTTTTTTGCCCAGACACCTGTCTCAAGGTATGCGGCTTTTTTATTCATCAGATTGAAAGGAACCATACAGAACTGTAAACTGGCTCCACCGCCTAAAAACAACACCTGGTAACCTTCAGGAATAGCAAGGAGTTCTTTAAACAGTGCAACTGCTTCGTCAATTACAGCCTGAAAATCCTTACTGCGATGAGAGATTTCAAGTAACGACATTCCGATTCCGTTGAGGTCAAGAACCGCTTTGGCTGTATTTTCAATGGCAACCTGCGGCAGGATTGATGGACCAGCGTTGAAATTGTGCTTTTTCATGATGTTGTTGATTTGGTTGATTTAAAAATATGAAGACTTTATTATGTGCTTATATTTAGGTAAAAAACAAGACAAAGGTATAAAGTTTTATACAGTAGCAAAGTAAACATCAATCATTTTGTTTATGGTTGTATGTTGTTGTTTAATAATTAGTTGTATTCAGGTAATGCTTTGTTTTATTCTTTGGGAAGTAAATCAAGTTCAAGGTTTTTACGCCTGGTTGTTTCGGTTTTGGGTGTAGGTTCGTTTCTGGCCACTATATCCTCTGTCAATATCCAGAAACCATCTAAAAAAATATAGGCATCATAAGTGTTTCCGGCAGGCACATAAGCCCAGCGCTGATCTTTTAATTCCTCGTTCAGCGGGATCAGCCTGTCCATAACGATCATTTCATCGTCAACCTTTCTTTGCGAACGTCTCACCCCTGAAAGGGTAACTTTCTGACGGTTATAATTGAGAGAGAATGAGGCATTTGCGCTGTATTCATTCACTACACGGTTTTTCAAGCCTTCTTTTGTTTTAAAAACCGGGGCTCCGAAAACAACATTCCCTTTATCGTCAAAACTGATTACTTCAATCGATTTTCTGGCAATTTTACGGCTTAATCCATCCCAGGAAAGCACTGTATAATTTATGCCGGTGTTTATTTTACGCTGAATAATCCGGTAATAGATTCCGGGAGGCCAGTCACCGTCTTTAAACAGTTTATCGCCGGATAATGTCAGCTCAGATTTTTTGATTTTAAGTGGAATTACTTTTTTTAAATTCCTGTGAAAAATCAAACCTCCATAATAATTGTCGCCATTATTCTGTTGAACATTCCAGCTTAGAATTCTTATTATTCCATCATCTGAAACAACATTTCCCATGTTGATTGAATCGAAGTTGATTTCTTCTGATGAATGCGCTGATACAAAGTTTAGCAGTTTGTCATAGAATTCCTGGTTTAATTCCATCCGGACTGAATCGGACTTCACCTTTCGTGTACTGTCCAGTAGTTGCAAAATATCCTGATTATCAGCTAGTTTAATAATATTCTGAGCTGATAACGATGAAGTAATTAAACTGAAGAGTAGAAAACTGAAAATCCTTCTCATAATACCTGAGTTTGTAAACCAAATTGAGGAACGGAATACCGCTGAAATTATTATAACAGCACAATTAGGTTAAATTTGCAACAAATATACAAATCAGGCAAATGAGCAGCACGATTATCCATGCAGATAGTATTATGGAGGATATAGCAGTCCGGATAAAAGTATTATTAAACGCGCCGGATGAAGCTCAAACAGCCTATTTGCCTGGTTCCGATTCATCGATCCTGACTTTTTTCAAAGAGTATTTTCATGTTAATCCATGGTTCACGCCGGATTTTATCAGAAAGTCACTTAAGATAATCTACGCTGGCCTGATTTCGGAAAATCAACCCATATTATTAAACCGGCAAGGGAGCAGTGAAAGGACGATTGCTGTAATTCTCAATCCGGGGGCACCTTTCGAAGGAATGGGAGAGGTGCTGTTCACCGCATTATCCGGATATAATTGTTTGGTGAAGGTGCCGGATGATTCCAGGGCGCTTTTTGAAAGAATAGTAAGCTTTGCTTGTGGCCCGTCCGGCATTAACAATAAGATTGTTTTTTCAAGTGAACGACTTCCTTCTTTTGATGGGGTGATTGGTGTAAATACCTTTGAGAAACCAGCTGCACTCAGCTATATTACCAAACGGCCAAACCTATTGATCTCCCAAAAGGGCAGCGCTGTCACATTGTCAGGTACTGAATCATCTCAACAACTAGAGCTATTGGCATCGGATATCTGTAATTTTTATGGGAAATCAAATTTTAGCATTAAGACACTCAATGTTCCTGCCGGATATGATTTCACGATTCTTTTTAAATCACTTGAGTTTTACAATAATAATTCGTTGAATCACAGATATTTTAATCATTATGAATACCACAAGGCTGTAATGCTCATTAGCAATACAAAACACCTGGATAATGGGTTTTTGTTATTAACAAATGATCTGAATTACACAGGCAAAACCGGAGTAATTACTTACCAGGAATATGATAATTCTGAAGAGCTGAATAAAGAGCTGAATACTTCAATACATGGGACATCATGGAGTCTAGACTCAGATATTCAAGGCTTTACCTTAGGTGTAGTGGAGCATGAAAAACGATTTTTTTATAATTCGGGGCGTATATCGGTTTTTCTGGCAGGACTGTAAAATTCAGTATATTCGACTGTTAATAAAATATCTGACTGATTTTTTTGTGAATATGAAAAAAGTGTTTACTTTTGCAGTCCCCAAAATGATTGGGCACAAACAATAAAAGAACTAAGAACTTTATCCTGCTGATTAACCAATCGGGGATTACTTACAAATAAGCTGACTCATGAAAAAAGACATTCATCCCAAAGATTACAGACTGGTGGTTTTCAAAGACATGTCGAATGAATACGTGTTCATGACCAAATCAACTGTAGCCACAAAAGATACAATTGCCTGGGAAGACGGTAAAGAATATCCGCTGATTAAACTTGAAATTTCAAATACTTCGCATCCTTTCTACACTGGAAAAATTAAACTTATCGATACCGCAGGTCGTGTTGATAAATTTAAAACCAAGTATCAAAAGCATTTTGAGAATCGCCCAAAAGTATAATTAGTTATCAGCATTGCGCTGTTAATAAGATTTGAAAAGCCCTTTCATTGCGAAGGGCTTTTTTGTTTATTTTTGATTATTGACATTTACAAATCTAAAATCCCGGACTATGAACTATGTTCTTTTTGACGAGGCAAGAAGAAATAACTTGTTACCACTAACATTTCTTCGACCAGTTGCAGATATACGCTTTGGAATTCTTACTATACGTGAAAAATGGGAGCGGTTTCTCAATTGTAAAACATCGACACTTACAGAGGAATACCTCGCCCCCAGATATCCTTTGGTAAAGGAAAAAGACAACGTGATTATCAACGGTGCTATTTGCCCCAATCAATCACTTTTAAAAGAAATTGCAAAGTTAAAAGCCGGACAGGCTCTTGTCAAAGGGGATTCGGTAATAGCTATGTTTTTGAACGAAAAGGACTTTGAAGTTCAATCAGGAGCTATAGAGGAAATTGAAACAAAAACAGAGTACCTGGAGATTTTTAACACCTGGGATATTTTTGCCAAAAATGGTGAAGCAATAAAGGCTGATTTTGAACTTATTACCAAGGGCCGCAAATCAAAACCTGTTCCTGCAGATTGCAAAGCGATAGCAGCTGAAAACATTTTTATCGAAGAAGGTGCTGAAATCCTTTTTTCAACGCTCAATGCGACCGATGGTCCTATTTACATAGGCAAAGATGCCATTGTTATGGAAGGCTCAAACCTCAGAGGTCCTGTTGCATTGTGTGATCACGCACAAACCAAGATGGCTGCTAAAATATACGGACCAACCACCATAGGTCCTTATTCAAAAGTTGGAGGAGAAATTAATTGCTCAGTAATTTTCGGCTATTCCAACAAGGCTCACGATGGATTTCTTGGCCATTCTGTAGTTGCTGAGTGGTGTAATCTTGGTGCCGATACCAATACATCCAACATGAAAAATACTTATGATACAGTTAAACTATGGAACTACCCTGATGAGTCATTTATTGAGACCGGTCAGCAGTTTTGTGGCTTAATCATGGGTGATCATTCTAAATGTGGCATTAATACCATGTTTAATACAGGTACAGTAGTTGGCGTTAGTTCTAATATATTCGGATCAGGTTTTCAGCGGAATTTCATTTCCTCTTTTAAATGGGGCGGTGTAGCCGGCTTTACAACTTTTTTACCTAAGAAAGCTATTGAAGTTGCCCGGGGAATGTACAAACGCCGTAATCTGGAATTTTCTGACATAGACGCCAAGTTAATTGAAGATGTTTATAATCTGACACACAACTATCGGAGAATGTAAACTTTTCAATTCTATTCTTGTTTATCCGGTGTCAGTTGGTACCGGATTTTTTATGAATACATGTATCGGCATGAATTTTGACAATAGCTGAATCCTATTGACTGATATCGGAATATGACACCCTGACAAATATTCAGGCTTAAGATAATTACTATGACTAACGATGGAATCAGGTTAACAGACCTGATAGAGAATGAAACTGAATTTATTCCTTTGCTGTCATCGGAAGATGAAGAGCAAATGAATGCTGAAATTGTTCCGGAAACACTTCCGATACTACCTTTAAGAAACACAGTGCTTTTTCCGGGTGTTGTAATCCCTATTACCGTTGGCCGTGATAAGTCAATTCGGTTGATTAAGGATTTTTACAAAGGAGACAGAATCATAGGCGCAGTAGCCCAAAAAGATGTTGAAATTGAAGACCCTTCGTTCAGGGATTTAAATGAAATCGGCACAATTGCCTATATAATTAAACTTCTTCAAATGCCCGATGGCAGCACAACTGCCATTATTCAGGGTAAAAAGAGGTTCCGGATGCTTGAAATGTTGCAGGATGACCCATATTTTATTGCGAAGGTTCAGCAATTCGGAAGCCAGAAACATCCGGAAAGAGATAAGCGCTTTAATGCCCTCATGTCATCGATAAAAGACCTGGCCATTCAGATTATTAATCTCTCACCTAACCTGCCTTCTGATTCTGTTTTTGCTATAAGAAACATCGAGAGCCCGGTTTTCCTTGTAAACTTTATTTCATCAAACCTTAACATCTCGCTTGAAGAAAAGCAAATGTTACTGGCTATCGATGATCTGCTTGAGCGTGCCAATACAGTACTGGCGCTGCTTACAAAAGAATTGCAGATCATAGAGCTGAAAACACAGATTCAGAATAAAGTTAAAGTTGACCTTGATAAGCAGCAGCGTGATTATTTATTGAATCAACAGCTGAAAACTATCCAGGAAGAACTCGGTGATAATCCTCACACTCAGGATATTACTGAATTAAGGGAAAAGGCCGGAAAGAAACGCTGGCCAAAGAATGTTGCTGAAGTATTTGAAAAGGAGCTGGCAAAACTGCAAAGGATGAATCCGATTGCAATGGAATATTCAATGCAGTTGAATTACCTTCAGGTGTTAATTGATTTACCCTGGAATGAGAATACTGTTGACAATTTCGACCTGAAAAGGGCCCAGAAAGTGCTTGACAGAGATCATTACGGACTCGACACCGTAAAAGACCGCATTATTGAATACCTGGCTGTACTAAAACTAAAAGGTGATATGAAATCACCCATTCTCTGCCTTTACGGACCTCCGGGCGTTGGTAAAACATCCCTGGGGAAGTCGGTAGCAGAAGCGGTACACAGAAATTATATCCGCATGTCACTTGGCGGGTTGCGCGATGAAGCAGAGATCCGGGGTCACCGAAAGACATATATTGGTGCTATGCCTGGCCGTATTCTTCAGAGTATAAAAAAAGCCAAAGCCTCAAATCCCGTTTTTGTGCTTGATGAAATTGACAAAGTCATCGGTGCCAATGTGAACGGGGATCCTGCAGCTGCACTGCTTGAAGTGCTTGATCCTGAGCAAAACAGTACATTCTACGATAACTTTATTGAACTGGAATATGATCTTTCAAAAGTCATGTTCATCGCTACTGCAAATAATTTAAATACCATTCATCCTGCGTTGCGCGACCGGATGGAGATTATTGAGATTACTGGTTACCTGCTTGAGGAAAAACTGGAAATTGCAAGACGGCATCTGGTGCCAAAACAACTGAAAGAGCATGGTGTAGAGCCAACACAACTCGTTTTTTCAAAAAAAATTCTTGAAGAAATTGTTGATGGCTTTACCCGGGAGTCGGGAGTACGATTACTCGAGAAACAAATAGCCAAAATTATAAGGCATCAGGCCCGGTTTATTGTAACAGGAGAACCTTACAACATCAGCGTAGATAAGGCTGATCTGAAAAAGATTCTGGGTCCTGCCAGATTTCATCATGAAAATGATGAAGATCCTCATGTCAAAGGTGTCGTTACCGGCTTAGCCTGGACTCCTGTTGGTGGTGAAATTTTATATGTTGAGACCAGTCTTAGCCAGGGTAAGGGCACATTGGGAATAACCGGGAATCTGGGAGAGGTGATGAAAGAATCTGCAACCCTCGCCTATGAATACCTTAAATCCCACAGTCAGGACCTCAACCTCGATCCTTCCATATTTGAGAACTGGAATGTGCACATCCATATACCCGAAGGTGCAACTCCCAAAGATGGGCCTTCGGCCGGTATTACCATGTTCACAGCCCTGGCATCTGCTTACACAGGCCGACTGGTTAAACCAAAACTTGCAATGACCGGTGAAATTACACTCAGGGGAAAAGTACTGCCGGTAGGAGGGATTAAAGAGAAAATACTGGCCGCGCGCAGATCAGGTATTAAAGATATTATTTTGCCCCGTGATAATCAGAAGGACATTGAAGAGATAAAACCGGTTTACATTAAAGGTTTGAATTTTCATTATGTGGATCAGATGATTGATGTAATTAATATCGCTTTAGTGAATAAAAAAAAGTAAAAACTATTGTATTTAAAAACAAGATCTGGGATAATGCTTATATGGCATAGAGCCTGAATTTGAGAATGAAGAAAATATTAATAATACTCGGACATCCGGTTAAGGATACTTTTTCTGATGAATTACGCGAATCCTACAAAAAAGGCGCAACAGCCTCCGGCGCTGAAATAAGGGAAATTGTTCTGCGCAAGCTTCATTTTGATCTTAATTTCAGTGAAGGATACAGGGGTAACCAGGAGCTCGAGCCAGACCTCGTTAAAGCACAGGAAGATATTACCTGGGCTGATCATATAGTAATAATCTATCCTAACTGGTGGTCAACTTTTCCGGCTTTGATGAAAGGATTTATTGACCGCACTTTTCTGCCTGGTTTCGCTTTTAAATATCGCAAAGGAAGCTTACTTTGGGATAAGTTGTTAACCGGCCGCTCAGCAAGGATGATTGTAACCATGGATACGCCACCCTGGTATTACTGGCTCATTTATCGCCGCCCCGGGCACAATGCAATGAAGAGGGGAATACTTGAGTTTTGCGGAATAAAACCGGTAAGAATAACCACAATTGGTTCTCTAAAAGTATCATCTGACAACAAAAGGTTGCGATGGATCGCCAAAGTTGAAAAACTTGGCAGAAAAATGAATTGATTCAACTTCTCACAAGTTTTTCTGAGTTTTCAGTCGAATAGCCGATCAAACTATTTTACGACGATCAGTTTATTTGATAACCTGCCAGCAATGGTTTCCATTGTAACCAGATAACTACCTGTTTTTACAGATGAAAGATCAATTATATGCCGGTGGGAGCCGCTGTTCAGCGCTTTTAATTCAGATGACAGGATCAGCCTTCCGCTGAAATCACTCAGATAAAATCTTACATCTCCGGCGTTCTCAATATCAAAGGGAATTACAACAGAATTATTTGCCGGATTAGGCTCGGGTTGATACAGCATTGTTTTGACTGCAGATATACTTTCCGAATGAACGATGGTTGTCGCTTGTTTCAGCACTATCTGATTACGTGGGTCGAAAGTAAAGGTAACCGGTTCTTTTTCAAACTGAAAGCTATAACTCTGCCAGTTAACCTCATTGAATACAGTTACAAGGGTATCGCTCAAATCGCTGAAACGAATATAAAGTTCAAGCGGCATCTTAAAGAAAGGCGCGTTTGACTGAACCTGACCGGTGTAAAAATCTACATTCCACATACCATTCCCTGTTTCTTCAAAACTATAACTGTTGCTGTAAACAGGGTGATTTGGCTGGTATAGCCACTCATCAAAGAACCAATTGAGATCCTGCCCGGTAACCTGGTTCATTTTTTGAACAAAATCAGGAATTGTAGCGGACTTATACCTGAAATTCTCTGTATCATTGGCATATTCGTAAAGGCTCCGGAAGAATAACGAATCGCCGACTACGTATCTGTACATGTAGAGTACGCAGGACCCTTTCATATAGGTGATGGCATAGTTAAACAATACATCGTTGGATGGAGGATTTACAGCCCAGTCGGGATCAGAAATGGCCCAGCCAGGATTTGCTGAAAAATAATAGGATGCATTCCCATTGATTTCATTGATATATTCTTGTTGACCACTTACCTCTCCTGTCCATAAAGATTCCACATAGGTAGCAAAACCTTCGTTTAACCACAGGTCAGCCCAGGTGGCACAGGTAATCATATCTCCAAACCATTGATGGGCGAATTCGTGCGCGATCAGGCTCGAATACCAGCAACCCGGACAAAGACTGGTCAATGTCTGATTTTCCATTCCACCCCACTGAAACTGAGGATTTAGCGTTGCAAATCCATCTTTCTCAAAGGGATGATCACCAAAAAGTGAATAATAAAAATCAGCCAATGGGACAATCATTTGCTTCATTGAATTTGGATTTTCATTTGGGTTGTAATAAAATCTGAAGGGGATACTATCGAGCGGATTTCCTGGTTTTGTCCAGTAAACAATATCCAGTTTGTAATTAACCCGTGAACTGATAACCATCAGATAAGTTGCCACCGGGTCGCGACTTACCCAGTGATACCATAATGAATCAGCTATAATAACCGAATCGGCTAGGCTTCCGTTGGAACCCAATTTAACATTCACAGGAACTTTTGCCCGCAAACTCAAAGTAGCTTTATCAGCTGGTTTGTCGTAACAGGGAAACCACATTCTGGCACCTTCAGGTTCGCAGTCAGTGAAAACAAATCCACTACCGACATTAAACGCATAGTCGGTAACATTCAAATGGTTGTATTGTATAGAAACCCTGGCTGTGTCACCGGGATTGTATGTTTCATCCAGCGCAATTGTCAAAACATTGTTGGCGTGAGAAAATGAACTACCGTTTATTCCAACTGAGACTATCTGAAGTGATGAGTTAACAGCATCGAGTTCAATGGAGTTCAACGTACTGTCAACCCTGAACGTTACAATATTGGAGGCAGAAAAGTTTTTAGGGTAAGGATTCGTATAACAGTGAAAAATATCAAGATCAAGTTCATAATTAATCACATCGAATTTATGCCGGGGCGAATTTGGCGAACGAAGGTCAATTGCAGGAAGATCGGCCCTCTGTTGCTTGCCTTTGGCGCAAATTTCACTGCCATGCATGTGACTGAAATCCTGTGCAGAAATGAATGAAGCTGAAAGCAATAAAATTGCCCAGGCCAGAATGATCCTGATTTTCATAGTTCTAAAATTTGAGAGGCCTAAATTACTATAAAACTCCATAAGCAAACCACAAAGGATAAAAAAGCGACCATTTACGGTGATATTAATTAATAGTTGGTCAAAAGCCTTGCTTTGTAGTACATTTGTCTTTCTTTTTTTTGATTATGCCGGGATTTTATAAAACACTGTTTCTTCTTTTTCTGATTATAACATCCTCATGTCGAATTAAAGACAGGGATATTGAGGGTAAAACAGTTTTCCGTTACAACGAAACCGCTGGTATTACCTCTCTTGATCCGGCTTTTGCAAGGAATCAGGCCAATATATGGGCGGTAAATCAACTTTTTAATGGGCTGGTGCAACTCGACAGTGCCCTGATGATACAGCCCTGTATAGCTAAAAGTTGGTCAGTTAGTCCGGATGGGAAAACCTATACATTTTTTTTAAGAAATGACGTCAGCTTTCACGACCATTTTCTTTTTCAGAATGGAAAGGGTCGAAAGGTCACTGCGAAAGACTTTGTATTCAGTCTTCAGCGATTGGCCGATAAAAGTGTTGCCTCGCCCGGGGCCTGGGTTATGGGACCTGTTGCCATAGAAAACGGGAAACCGGCTATAACCTCGGTAGATGACACAACGCTGGTTATCAGGTTGAATAATGCTTTTCCACCATTTCTGGGAATGTTGAGCATGCAGTATTGTTTCGTCGTTCCAAAGGAAGCGATCAGTTATTTTAAAACTGATTTCAGATCTAACCCTGTTGGTACCGGACCTTTCCGGTTTAAACTCTGGAAGGAGGGTGTCAAATTGGTGATGCTTAAGAATAGTAATTATTTTGAAACAGAAAATGGTAAGCGTTTGCCATACCTGGATGCTGTTGCTGTTTCTTTTATAATAGATAAGCAGACAGCTTTTCTGGAATTCATC
>JAAXUD010000028.1 GCA_013336205.1 Lentimicrobium sp.
GTTTATTTTGAACGGCATTAACCTGCTGGGTATCGATTCAGCAACCTGCCAGATGGCTCTACGCAGGCACCTCTGGGACAAACTCGCCATGGACTGGAGACCAATGATGCTGGCTCAGATCAGCCGGGAGATAAAAATTGATGAATTGCCAAAATATATTGATCATATCCTTCATGGAAAAATCAGGGGAAGATTATTTGTGAATCTGGAATAATCCTGATTCTGAAACTGTTTTTGTTCTACCTAAAATTCACTGTTATGAGCAAAATTAAACCAATTTTCACCTTTCTTCTTTTAACACTTTTCGCCTGTAACCAGGAAAAAGCACCTGTTTGTGATCAGGTTTCTGAAAAAGAAGCGATTAAGCTGACGCTGAAAAAGTACATTATTGCCAATGAAGCCAGGAACATTTCAATAATCGGCGAAATCTGGGCCAACGACACTGCGGTATTAAGCCTGGGAACGGATCGTCACGATGTTTTTAATGGGTTCGACGCAGTTCACAAAAAATTCACAGAACAATTTGAACGGTTCGAAAATATCTTTATCTCATCACGTGATCAGCAGATTTATGTTCATCCAGGCTGTCAGACAGCCTGGTTTTCAGAAATTCTCCAGTATAATTATACACATGGAGATAAAGCCATTGAATATACAGACCTGCGTTTTACCGGATTCCTTGAAAAAAGAGGAGACAAATGGATGATATTGCAAACCCACTTGTCTGCCCCGGCTGACAGGTAATTAAGCAGGATAATCCTGCCTTTGCCAATTTTAATGGTTGTGCCCCGAATGATCAGACTTCCTGTCTTCAGGTTTTTTACAACAATCTGCTAGCTTTTCATAGACTTCAGGGTTTGCTGCAACTTCGTCAGCATCATAACCAACTGCTGAAACTGCCTTCCGGATGACTTCCGGGCTTGTTTTTGCAGGTTTATAGGTCACCATAAGGATTTTTGTATCAACAACCAGTTCGGCTTTAATTACCCCCTTCTCAAAAGCCATCGCTTTTTCAATGGTCTCTTTGCACATGCTGCACTGAGCCGAGGTTAAAATTTCGATTTCTGCTGTTTTGGCATCCTGGGCAGATAAACTTCTGCCGATAAGTGATACAAGGATTACAAGCATTCCAATTTTAATTCTTTTCATATATTTAGCAATTAACGTTTATTACCAGTAAGCACTTCATTCTTCATTCCATTGTTCATTCGTCATTCAAATTATTAAATTGGCAGTTGGCAAAAGGCAGTTGGCAAAAAAATGCCGCTAATTATTCATTTTACATTCGTTATTCGTTATTTGTAAACCGTAAATAGCAAACCCTCGTTATCATTCTGTTCTCACAAGGCCAGGTCCAAATCGTAAATAGTAAACCTTAAATCGTAAATTCCATTCATTCTTCATTCTTCATTCGTCATTCTTCATTCGTCATTCGTACTTCGTACTTCGTACTTCCTATTTAATCGCGTACCTGATTCCGGCATAAAACATCCTTCCCAACAGAGGTCCCCAAATAATACCTGCATCAAAACCTGGTTCGAATGGCGCATCATATCCAAGAACAGGATGCTCCTGTGTAAATCCTGTCAGGTTTTCGACACCGAGATAAGTATCCCATTTCTTGAATTTACGGGTAACCTGTGTATGAATGGTAATGTAGTCAGGTGAATAGCCGTTTTCATAATCAAGGTGTTCGGGAAAATCTACACCAAGAGGTAGCCGGGTTTTTCCATTATACTGCCCTGTAAAATCAAACTTCCACTTTTCGAAACGGGTAGCATAGGAAAGTGTGAGCAACCCCTTATGCCGGCTTACCAGCGGGCGGTCGCGCAAAGCACCGGCAGTGGTTACCTTCACATCGTTCAACCTGAAAGCTGCGGTTACGTCAAAGCCTTCAAACAAAGCTATATCAGCATTAACCTGGAAACTGTTTGAATAGGATTCACCATCAAGATTGTAGATTACAACCCTGTCAAACGATTGATCCAGATCAATAATTACCTGGTTTATAAAATCAGTTCTGTAATAGTCAGCTGAGATGACCATATCCCGCTTTTCGCTGAGTGCAATGGTTTGAGTGATGTTTAATCCATAATTCCAGGCTTCTTCCATCCGAAAATCTTCACGAAAGACCAGTTGCCTTGAACTAACCATTATACCGGAATTTTCGGCCAGCACCGATGCACTGCGATAACCCTTCCCAACGGAACCCCTCAAAACAGTTTTTTCAAAAAGATTGACTTTAAAATGGAAACGAGGTGTAACAATAGTCCCGTATTTATTATGATGATCAACACGAATTCCGGCAATAATACTGAGTTTATCACCCGGATTATAGGTGTATTGCGCAAAAATACCCGGCACCGATTCTACCCTGTTGAAGGAGGAGTCGCTGTATGATTCATCATAATCATCATACATCAAACTTAAACCTGCATTATAGGTATGTGCGGCATTCCCGATCTGTGACTGAAAAATTGCATTTCCGTAAAAACCAAGTTGGCGGGCGTTATATTCCGTTCTGCCATAAACTGATTCCTGCTCATGATACAATCCGCTAAATATCAAACCCAAACTCGTATTTGTCAAATTTCTGAATATAAATCCGGTTTTATCATAAACCTGCGCGCGGCGCGTTTTTACCTTCATTACATAATTTCCATTGGCCACCGCTTCATCTGTATTCATTCCCAGCAATTGACCTCCTTCACGTTCATCTGTCAAAAAATTAAATCCGAATTTCGACTCTGTTACACCATGCTTTTCGTAGCTCCAGCGGTTAGAAACATTAATCTGAGTAGAAACAGGCTGGTCGAGGAAGTTATCATGATTCATATCAATCTTGCCAAATTGCTTCGAAGCATGGGCCAGTATCATGGTGCTGAGTTTATCATCAATCAGCACTTTGGATGCATGGGTATTTAACTCAACCCTACCTTCGTTATTGGCATATAGATTCAGGAAAAACTTTTCGGTATCCCAGGGTTTCCTGAATTCCGCATTAATCTGGCCGGTGGTAGATTCATACCCGTTAACCACCGATGAAGTTCCTTTGGAAATCTGAATGGATTCCATCCAGGTTCCCGGAATATAGGTTAGTCCGAATGCAGAGCCCAATCCCCGTGTAAAGGGAATGTTTTCAACCATCAGCTGACTGTAAACCCCGGCCAGACCCAGCATCTGGATCTGCTTTGCACCGGTCACCGCATCAGAAAAGCCAACATCAACGGTGGCATTGTTCTCGAAACTCTCCGAAAGGTTACAACAGGCAAGTTTCTGAAGACCGGCAGTAGTGATGACTTCTGTTTTTATTGGCTTCAGGGATGAAATAAAACTTCCGGCCATTCGCTCTTTCACTTCTACCTGGGCAAGTGCTGAACCTCTTTGAAGCGTAATCTCAATTGAATTCTGCCCCGGGGAAATTTGAATGGTATCATTATGATATCCAACAAAGCTGGCCACCAACCTGGTTGAGCCTTCGGATGTTTTTTTAATCCGGAAACGCCCGTCTTCATCAGCAACGGTTCCCTGTTGCGTTCCTAACCAATAGATGTTTGCATAAGGTAGCGGAATGAATTTTCCATTACCGTCCTGTTCGCTTATGCTGCCTTTGATTACCTGTTGAGCCGATAATAGATTAAGCCCGGCAATTATTAAAGCAAACGTGCAAAACGCACGAATTACGAATTTCATGATTTTTCTGTTAAGTAAATTAGTAGGGAATAGTTAAACTAAGTACAGCATGCTTTAAGGGCATGCTTAAAAAACAGGTCAACAGAAAATCATAACCGTAATGAGGAAGTAAACAGGTAGGTATCTATTCCGGGAGGATGGGGAGAATCGATAAAGACTTCAGCCCGGATATCATTAAAACCTGAAGGCTCAACAAGAAAAGAATCCGGAAGTTCAAAAAAACGAACATCCGCATTAAATATTTTGGAAACAGAGGCCAGATAATCAAGACCAATTTTAACAAAGAGCCGGCTATCTTTACAACAGGATTCATTATTCAGGAATGTATGATGAGTACAATGACCCTGATGCGAAATTGCACATTCATCTTTTACAATCTCTAAAAAAAGGGATGAATGCGCATCACAGCAGGAATTACTTCCGTCAATGCTAAGTTCTGTTGAGCCAACTGAACTGCATTCATGAATAAAAACAAGCACACCTGAGGCAGGAACCAAAAAGGAAACCAGCAACAATATGACAGCTATATTTTTAATCACTTTAATCATCAATCTCTTATTTTCAAGTGCAAATATAGTACATCTGAAAACAAACAAATATCATTAACAAAAAAATAACAGCCCGTTTAAACTCCATATTTGTCGATGAAATTCATTTTTTATATATTTAAAACCAAACTAAATACCTATATTTCAATACATTAGCCACGCTTTCCCTGTCAAGCCAAGGTTACTTCTATTTTGAAGCATTCTAAATTAGACAAGTTGCTTTAAGAATAGTTTTGTACCTATTTAACAATTCCTACATTTGCCACCTAGACAAATCTAGATACCTAAATATATTAAAGCATGGATAGTCAGTCACTTGTGCTATTTTTTATTGTTGGGGTCGTCCTTGTTGGGGGCGCAATACTCTTCTCAACATTTATTCCACCGACTTCATCCAACCCGGCAAAATTTGAGCCCTACGAATGTGGAATAGAAACCATAGGCGGTACCTGGATGCAATATACAGTTGGTTATTACCTGTTTGCCATCCTGTTCCTGATTTTTGATGTTGAGACGGTATTTGTGTTTCCCTGGGCTACAGTAATGGCTGAAACAGGAGTTACTGCCTTTATCGAGATTATAATCTTCTTCTTTATCCTGGGACTTGGCCTGCTCTATGGCTGGAAAAAACATGCATTAAAATGGGAATAATCAAAAAGAAACAGGATTTTGAAGTCAATGACTACCCTCCTGTAGAATTACATGAAGGCGGAAGTATTCTTCTCACCAAACTTGACGACCTGGTTAACTGGGCACGTTCAAACTCGCTTTGGCCGCTTACATTCGGAACCCGCTGCTGTGCAATCGAATTTATGGCAGTTGGTGCTTCGCGCCACGACATGGCCCGTTTCGGTTTCGAAGTAGCCCGTGCCACACCTCGTCAGGCTGACCTCATTATTATTAGCGGGTCTATCAATTATAAAATGGCTCCGGTATTAAAGCGTCTTTACGATCAGATGGCTGATCCGAAATATGTGATCGCTATGGGTGCCTGCGCCGTTTCCGGGGGTCCTTTTTACTACAATAGTTACGCTATTGTTAAAGGAGCCGATCATGTTATTCCGGTAGATGTTTACGTTCCCGGTTGCCCGCCACGCCCCGAAGCTTTACTTTTTGGGATGATGCAGCTTCAGAAAAAAATCCGCCGGGAGCGCCACTTCTCCATCAGAAAAAAAAGATAGTTAAACTGAATTACAGAAGGGATTCTTCCCAAACAGAAATAACACAATGACAAACGAGGCACTGATAGCGACAATTGGTCAGATAGAGGCTGAAGCCGAAACCAGACTGGGAGCGCAGTACGTTGAAACTTTTATCCCGGCCCCAAAGCTTCATAGCTTCATGAAACGGATCAAAGAAGACGTAACCCTGGCTTTTGATTACCTGTTTTGCGTTACAGGTGTTGATTATGCTGATCATCTTCAGATGGTTTACCACCTGGAATCGATTCTGCACAAACATATACTGGTTGTAAAAGTAAAAACCGACGGACGCGAAACACCTGAAGTTGATACCGTTTCTGATATATGGCCCACCGCCGAATTTCATGAGAGAGAAGCTTACGATCTATTGGGAATAAAGTTCAACAATCATCCCGATCTGAGAAGGATGTTCCTCGATGAAAACTGGGGCTTTCCACTTCGTAAAGATTACAAAGACGACGTTCACATCGTATCCCGATAGCTATGAATGAACTTAAAGAAGTGATGATCACTACCGATGAGATAAAAACTGATGAATATCTCATCAACATGGGCCCCCAGCACCCGAGTACACATGGTGTACTTCGATTACTGGTTCAGCTCGAAGGCGAAATTGTCCACAATATGCAGCCACACATTGGCTATATACATAGTGGTATTGAAAAAATGACAGAGTCGCTTTCATACCCGCAGATCGGACACCTTACTGACCGGATGGATTACCTTTCGGCGCATCAGAACAATGAAGCTGTAGCTCTTTGCGTTGAGAATGCACTGCAAATTGAAGTTCCTGACCGGGTTAAATATATTCGTACCATAATGTCTGAACTTTCCCGTCTGGCTTCGCATCAGTTATGGTGGTGCGTCATGGGCATGGACATGGGCGCATTGACAACATTCTTTTATGGACTACGCGACCGTGAAGATATTCTCGACATTTTCGAAGAAACCTGCGGTGCCAGATTAACGGTGAATTATAGCATTCCTGGCGGATTAATGTTCGACATTCACCCAAATTTCCAGCGGGATGTTAAAGCATTCATTAAGAAATTTAAAACAAAACTTCCTGAATACGATCGCCTGCTTTCCGGCAATGTAATCTTTACCGAACGCACAAAGGGCGTAGGATTTCTATCACGTGAAGACGCGATTGCTTTCGGAGTAACAGGACCCACCGGAAGGGCTTCGGGCTTTTCCTGCGACCTCAGAAAACATCAGCCTTACAGTGCTTACTCAAAGGTAAACTTCAACGAAGTGCTGAGCGATGTTGGGGATACTTATGCACGCTATCAGGTGCGCATCCAGGAAATGTGGGAGTCAATGAATATTATTGAGCAACTGATCGACAATATTCCCGAAGGCGATTATGCCGTTAAAATGAAAGGTGTCGTTAAATTACCTGAAGGTGAATTCTACCAGCGTGTGGAAACAGCCCGTGGCGAATTTGGTGTCTACATTGTTTCCGATGGTAAGAAAAATCCTTACAGGGTAAAATTCCGCTCGCCCGGATTCTCGAACCTCTTTACCATCAACCATATTGCCAAGGGCTGGAAGATTGCCGACCTGGTTGCCATCATGTCAACGTTTGACCTGGTAATTCCTGACATTGACCGTTAATAATTTGAATAAAACATCGAACATATAAAAGATGGCATTCAATATCTACGATTTCACAACACTGACTAAATCCATCCACGAAGGCCTGGTGTCTCAGTTTTCTGCGACAACAACGTTAGTAATTGAATGGACTATTGTCGGCCTGGCCTACCTGCTCTTTGTAGCGCTGTTCGGCCTTTTCCTGGTTTATGCCGAACGCAAGGTGTGCGCAGCCTTTCAACAGCGACTCGGCCCTATGAGGGTTGGTCCCTGGGGCTTATTGCAAACCATTGCCGACTTCATCAAATTGCTGATGAAAGAGCTTGTTATGCCCAAAAATGCAGATAAGTTCCTTTATAACCTGGCACCTTTTATTGTTATTATTGTCAGTTTTTTGGTTATTTCAGTAATTCCGTTTGCCCCGGGCCTGCAGACATTCGACTTTGACATCGGTATTTTCTTTGTTACAGCCGTTTCCTCTGTTGGCGTTATCGGAATATTGCTGGCCGGCTGGAGTTCCAACAACAAATACTCTTTGATCGGCGCTATGCGTTCAGGGGCACAGATTGTCAGCTATGAACTTTCTGTAGGCCTTTCGATGATTACCATGATAATTCTTGCCGGAACCATGCAGATTTCAGGTATCGTTGAAGGACAACGCGAAATGTGGTTTATTTTTAAAGGACATATTCCAGCTCTGATAGCTTTTGTAGTTTTCATAATCGCCGGTACCGCTGAAACCAACCGCGGTCCTTTCGACCTTGCTGAAGCCGAATCTGAACTAACAGCCGGATTCCATACAGAATATTCAGGAATCAAGTTTGCCTTTTTCTTTCTTGCCGAATACATAAACCTGTTTATTGTCGCCGCCATGGCCACTACCGTTTTTCTCGGAGGATGGATGCCATTACACTTTGGTGATTTTGAAGGGTTTAATCAGATAATGGATTTAATCCCCGGACTGGTCTGGTTCTTTATTAAAGTTTTGGGGGTAATTTTCCTGATGATGTGGTTCAAATGGACTTTCCCACGCCTTCGTGTTGACCAGATCCTGAACCTCGAATGGAAATACCTGTTGCCCATAAACCTGTTCAACATCCTGCTTATGGCCGCTGTTGTGCTTTTCGGGCTGCATTTTTAACAGTTGAAACCGCATGAATTGCCTACACAAACACGTAAGTAATTATTTTCAAACATGAGGGTTCTCGCCTTAGCGGGAAAAGCTATCCAACTGATAAAATTAAAATTAATTACGGATGAAACCTGAACCATGAAATCGATAATCAACTACATCACAGAAATATTAAAGGGTATCTGGACACTGCTCACCGGCATGAGAGTTACTGCAAAGTACTTTTTTACTCCCTGGAAAAATGTGACTCAGCAATATCCGGAAAACCGCCAGACACTCAAATTAGCTGAGCGTTTTAGGGGCGAAGTCATTATGCCGCACAACGAAAACAACGAACATAAATGTACAGGCTGTGGTATTTGCGAAATAAATTGTCCAAACGGTTCTATTGAGATTATCACCAAAACGCTGATCTCTGAGGATGGTAAAAAGAAAAGAGCCATTGACCAGCACATCTATCACCTGGGCATGTGTACTTTTTGCAATCTGTGCGTAAAAGCATGTCCGACCGGTGCTATTGTAATGGGACAAAAATTCGAACATTCTGTCTGGGACCGTTCTAAACTTACCAAAGTACTGAACCAACCCGAATCAAAAATAATGGAAGGTGTTAAAGATTAATTCTTTGACCTTCAACTTAAAAAGATAAACTGACTGACAAAATACTTATGAACAGCGAAATTCTATTTTTTCTGCTTTCGGGAATGATTGTCGTTTTCTCGATAATGACCGTTACCAGCCGGAAGATACTAAGGTCGGCAGTGTACCTGCTTTTTGTATTGGTAAGCACGGCCGGGCTTTATTTTATGCTAAACTACAACTTTCTGGCAGCGGTGCAGCTTACGGTATACGCCGGTGGCATCGTAGTGCTCATTATTTTTTCAATCCTGCTCACCAGTCATATCAGTGAACGGGCTGAAATGGCCGGGAAATTTCAGGGCTTAATGTCAGCATTGGCAGTTGTAGCAGGGGCGACACTCACCCTGATCACAATTATAAGTTATTCATTTCCTGCCAGAAGGGCTACTGAAATTCCTTCAGATGTGAAAAACATCGGGCGTGCACTCGTATCCTATAACGAAAACGGATATGCATTGCCATTCGAAGTAGTTTCAGTTTTACTGCTGGCAGCTATGATCGGGGCCATTATCGTTGCCCGGAAAGAAAACACCATTACAAAGAGTAGTAAGAAATAAACAGGCAGCAGCACAAAACAAACCGCACATCATGACCGGAACCATTCCTCTTCAGTATTTCCTGGTAATCAGTACCCTGATGTTCTTCACCGGCATCTTTGGTTTCCTTACCCGTAAAAACCTGATCACTATGCTTATGTCTATTGAGTTGATTCTTAATTCGGTAAACATAAATTTTGTGGCCTTTAACCGTTTCCTTTATCCGGATAATCTGCATGGCCACTTTTTTTCATTGATTGTAATTGCGGTTGCCGCTGCGGAGGCCGCTGTAGCCATTGCCATTATCATCAACATTTACCGGAATTTCCGTTCCATTGATGTCGATAAGGTTGATGAAATGAAATTTTAACCGAATTATCCTGAGAAATCAAAATAAGATAACCAAAAGGACAACAGCAAATGATTGACTACACATACACTTTACTTATCCTGCTGATTCCACTGGCAGTGTTCCTGTTCACAGGACTTGCCGGCCACAAAATGAAACCGGTGGTTTCCGGGCTGATTGGAACAACCGGACTGTTTGTTGTGGCTATTCTTTCCTACCTCACTGCAATACGGTACTTCTGGACCGACCATGCAGCCGGAACAGGATATACTTCACTGAAAGCATTTGAGCTTACATGGCTGAATCTTACCGATAAACTCAGTATTCACCTCGGTATTTTACTCGATCCGATCTCAATAATGATGCTGATTGTTGTCAGTACCGTTTCTTTAATGGTGCATATTTACAGTCTTGGATACATGAAAGGTGAAAAAGGTTTTGCCCGCTTTTATGCTTTCCTGTCGTTGTTTAGCTTTGCTATGCTGGGACTTGTGCTGGCAACCAATATTTTCCAGATGTATATATTCTGGGAACTTGTAGGTGTATCATCTTACCTGCTTATTGGCTTCTATTATGAAAAACCCAGTGCTGTTTCAGCCTCTAAAAAAGCTTTTATAGTAACCCGCTTTGCCGATCTTGGTTTTCTTATTGGTATTCTGATGCTGTCTTTTATGACAGATACCTTTGATTTCCAGACCTTAGTCAGTCCGACCGGACCTGCCATTACGCAAGCCGGAGGTGCAGCATTTCTCGGGCTTAGTGCCATTACATGGGCACTGATTCTGATATTTATCGGAGGTGCCGGTAAATCAGCTATGTTCCCGCTACATATTTGGTTACCAGATGCGATGGAAGGCCCAACCCCGGTTTCTGCGCTGATTCATGCAGCTACAATGGTTGTTGCCGGTGTTTATCTGATTGCCCGGCTCTTCCCGGTTTATTCAATGGTTGCGCCGGATGCACTGCATGTTGTTGCCTGGGTGGGTGGGCTAAGCTCCCTTTTCGCGGCAATTATAGCGTGCACCCAAACAGACATTAAACGGGTGCTGGCCTACTCAACCATGTCGCAGATTGGCTACATGATGCTGGCAATGGGTGTTTCAGGATACGGTGGTCATGATGGACTTGGGTTTATGGCTGGTAATTTCCATTTGTTTACGCATGCAATGTTTAAAGCCTTGCTTTTCCTCGGTGCCGGCGCAATCATACACGCGGTTCACAGCAACGATATGCGCGATATGGGCGGCCTTCGCAAATATCTGCCAATTACACACATCACATTTTTAATAGCCTGTCTCACTATTGCCGGAATACCGCCCCTCTCAGGCTTTTTCAGCAAGGATGAAATTCTGGTTGCTGCGTTCCACCACAATCTGCCGCTCTTTTTAATTGAGTTTGCCGTTGCCGGATTAACTGCTTTTTATATGTTCAGACTTTATTTCAGCATTTTCTGGGGCAAAGAAACACACTATCACCATACGCCGCACGAAGCACCTTACACCATGACCATTCCACTCATGGTGCTCGCATTCGGGTCAGTTTTCGCAGGATTTTTACCATTCAATGAACTGGTAACAAGTGATGGTCTTCCTTTTGAGGCACACATCGAATATGCTGTAGCTATTCCTTCAGTCCTGATAGGAATTCTCGGAATTGTTGTTGCAACCCTGATGTACCGGAAAGTTTCAACAGCCCCTGTCAGACTGGCTGCAGGTTTCGGGCATTTTTACACCTGGGCTTACCATAAATTCTATATGGATGAGGTTTATCTCTTTGTAACGCATAAAATCCTGTTTAACCTGGTTTCGCGCCCTGTGGCCTGGTTCGACCGGCATATTGTTGATGGCTTTATGAATCTGATTGCCCGGACCATCGAACAATCTGCATACCTGATTAAAGGGTTCCAGAGTGGTCGTATTCAGCAATACGGATTTGTATTTATCACAGGAACCATCACCCTGGTCATAATTTTCATCTACATCTGGTAAAGAAAAGAATCGAACTATGAATATTCTCAGTCTTTTTGTCCTTGTTCCGGTATTAACTTCAATAGGCATCGGGTTTACTAAAAACCTGAAGCAGACAAGGCTTGTATCAGTTATAGGGATGAGCATTCAGTTGATTCTGTCTGCTGTACTCATATACTTGTACCTGACCGAACGACAGGCTGGTAATGTGGCCGAAATGCTGTTTACCTACGATGCCCTGTGGTTCCCAAGTCTGAACATCCACTATGCAGTTGGTGTCGATGGCATTTCTGTCGCTATGATCGGCCTTACTTCAATTGTGGTTTTTGCAGGTATTTTCGCTTCCTGGAATATGGATTTCCTGTCGCGTGAATTTTTTATTTCACTTATACTGTTGGCTACAGGGGTTTTCGGATTCTTTATCTCGATCGACCTCTTTACAATGTTCCTGTTTTATGAGGTAGCCGTTATCCCGATGTACCTGCTTATCGGCATCTGGGGTTCCGGTCCGAAAGAATACTCAGCCATGAAACTGACACTCATGCTGATGGGCGGCTCTGCCTTACTCATGGTTGGGTTACTGGGTATCTATTTTTATTCAGCACCTGCCGGTGGCCAGCTTACCTGGAACCTGCTCGAAATTTCCAAAATAACGATTCCGATTGAAATGCAGCGCTTCCTGTTCCCGTTCACATTTATCGGGTTTGGGATTCTGGGCGCACTCTTTCCTTTCCATACCTGGTCTCCCGACGGGCATGCTTCGGCACCTACCGCCGTTTCGATGCTTCATGCAGGTGTATTGATGAAACTGGGAGGATACGGTGCTTTCCGCGTCGCCATCTTCCTCATGCCGGAAGCCGCGCAGGAACAAGCCTGGATCTTCCTTATCCTGACTTCAATCAGTGTAGTTTACGGTGCTTTTGGAGCCGTCTGGCAAAAAGACCTTAAATACATTAATGCCTATTCATCTGTTAGTCATTGTGGTCTTGTACTCTTTGCCGTGCTGATGATGAACCAGACAGCCTTTAACGGCGCAATTATACAGATGATTTCACACGGATTGATGACAGCCCTCTTCTTCGCACTTATCGGAATGATTTACGGCAGAACCCACACCAGGATGATCAATGAAATGGGTGGCCTGATGAAAGTTATGCCTTTCCTTGGGGTCGTCTATGTAATCGCCGGACTCGCATCGCTGGGCCTTCCGGGACTTAGCGGCTTTGTAGCTGAAATGACCATTTTTATTGGCGCATATCAACATACAGATACTTTCCACCGCATTCTCACAATTATGGCC
>JAAXUD010000305.1 GCA_013336205.1 Lentimicrobium sp.
CATAGAAAAGGACGAATCGTTCAACCGGTAAATTGAGGTTATGGTAAAGCGGGTAATTGTTTTGCTGCTTGTAATGTTCCTCTCGTACGCGGGTTTTTCGCAGGAAACAGACAGTACCTTGAAATCCATTGCATTCAGTGGTTACCTAAAGGAATTGCCCTATTTTCAGTTTTTCACCAATCAACAAACCACATTTAACAATATACTAAATCTGCGCTTAAATCTGGGAATCAGCCTGCCGGCATCAACCAGGCTTGTCATAGAAATGCGAAACAGGCTTTTATCCGGCGATGGTTATTGGGGAAGTAACCAATTACTCGAAGTTTTCAAGGAAGACAATGGCTGGCTCGATCTAACTGCCGCTTCCGCCTTCGGGGGCTCAAAGTCAGCAGTCCAGATAATGGCCGACCGCTTGTTTCTTGAACACAATGCCGGCAAATGGCAGTTCAGGCTTGGGCGGCAGCGGATTAACTGGGGAATAAATATGGTCAGTAATCCCAATGATTTGTTTAATACGTATTCATTTTTTGATTTTGATTACACCGAAAGGCCGGGCTCAGATGCCATCAGGACACAGTATTTCATTAACAGCACCTCACGCCTTGAATTGGCTGTTGCGCCGGCCGACCAGGCAAGTGAAGCGGTGGCGGCTTTATTTTATGGATTTAATTATCAGGGATATGACTTACAGTTAATCACCGCTTACTTTCACGACCGGCTTGCCCTGGGAGGGGGTTGGGCCGGCCACATCAGAAATGCAGGTTTCAAGGGCGAAGCAACCTTGTTCAGCGATTTAAGTGGCGAAGCCCGCGAAACGGATTTTGTCGTTTCATCCTCAGCTGATTATATTTTCACAAATGGCTTGTATCTTGTTTTGGAAGGACTTTATAACGGAGGTTATGAATCAACCGAAGTGCCGGAACTTACCCTTATAAAACCTCTGTCGGCAGACAATATTATGTTTTCAAAATTTGCGGTAACTGCATCGGCAACTTATCCTTTTTCACCGGTTTTCAGTGGCAGTATGTCAGCCATGCTGCTTCCTGATATCTATTCGGTTTTTATAGCACCGGCTTTGGTATGGTCGCTCAGTAACAGTATTAACCTGACTTTTGCAGCCCAGGTATTCAGCGGTGGGGATAAATCGGCATTTTCAGGTGCTGGTACCCAGTTATATGCTTCATTTCAATGGTCGTTTTAGTGCGCTGAAATCAGCCGGTTGACAATATCAGGAAGAGGCAAATACATTATTATTATCGCCCGATCCCTAATAAATGCATTTTTTTCTTTCAGCTATAATTTTAGTTTTTTTTGTTTTTTAAAGCTGTTGTGGTTATTCAGACTTGAATATATATTGACAAATATGGATTATAAAAAACTGAACATCAATATAAAACATACTTTTTTACTTTCTTTTTACTGTTTTTTTTTATACCTTCGTAAAAAGTCAATCCATGATCAGAGTCGTAGTTATTGATGACGATCCACTGGTTCATCAATTGGTCGGCAGAGCTATTGAAATGCATTGTCCGCAGCTTACAATTGTGGCGAATGCTGATTGTGTCAGGGATGGTTTGACAATAATTCACAATGCTCAACCCGATATTGTAATAGTTGATGTTAAACTGCCCGACGGAAATGGGTTTGAACTTATTAACCAGTTCAACAATCCTGATTTTAAAGTAATTTTTATTTCAGCATTTCAGGAATACGCGCTGAAGGGGTACAAATGTTCCGCTATCGATTATATTCTCAAGCCTCTACATATTGAAGAACTTGTTCAGGTGTTGCTAAAAGCAGTTGAGTTGATTGACGCGGATGAACGAAATCGTCTTCAAAAAATGGAAGATGTTGCAGCAAACCATTCACATTCACATAAATTGATCCTTAAAACACTGGAACAGGTTCACATTGTTAATACAGATGAAATTATTCACATCGAAGCATCAGGCAGCTATTCAACTTTCTTTCTCGATGGAAACAGGAAACTGATAATCAGCAAAGCAATTAAAGAATTTGAGGAGTTATTGTTTGATAAGGGTTTTTTCAGAATTCACAAGTCCCACCTGGTTAATATCAATAAAATCAGTTATTTTAATAAAGCCAGTGGAGGAACAGTTGTAATGGGAAATGGAATCTCCCTGCCGGTAGCTTCCCGTAAGAAGGAAATGTTACTTGAACTGTTTTATAAGTTAGAATGAGAATCACAAACAATGCCTTGTCTTTATAGGGTTTGACGTGTTTTTCTTTTGAAGTCTCATTCCTGGAAGCTGGCACTTAGCTCAGATTGTCGTACTTCTTTAATTTTTACAGATTTTGCAATCACTCAAAATCAAACTTAAAATCCTGATAATTAAATCACTCTTTCTTTTGCTTTATATACTTTATAACCTCGATGGGAAATAGTAGTCATAACAAGGAAAATGTCATAAATTTATAACTATAGAATATATGAACATCAAGGGTGTTTATAATTGTTTTTAGTCAGAAAGCGTTCGTGCGCGTTTTTAGCTCGTTTATACATTTGTTACAGGCGTTTATCTATCTTTCTCATCTAACCCTCTCTGATTTTGTAACTTCATAGATTAACAAAAACGGGGAGGTCATATGAAATCAAAAAAATTACTTTTTCTATTAAGGCTGCAGGTCGCTTTTATATTCCTGTTCAGCTTTGGGTTTGTGTCTGCTCAGATTCAGATTAGCGGACAATTTGAGGAAGGTCAGGGAATGGCGTTGTGGAACACGGTCATCGACGGAGCTGAACCTGCTGCGAGCGGGCATCAGATCCCCTGGCTGAATTATGATAAAATGTATTATTACGGGGCGTCTGTAGACTATATTCTTCCTGACGGCCTCAATGATACCTATGTACCTTCAGGATTTCACCTTACAGGGAATCTGACTGGTTTCCCGTTACTGAAACTGGCACTGGAAGATTATGAATTGGCACCGGAGGATATACTGGTTAAGCTTGACCTGTTTTCGCTGGGCAATGATATTGAAGGTGATGACTGGTTTATTATCAGCAACTATCATTACACAAATTATTATGATATGCGAGTAACGTTCTACCTGAACAATGAACCAATGCTGAGCGGGGAAATAAAAAACTCAATGGTTTTTTTTCCCGATGGAACGCAAACAATGACTTTGGCAAGTGCCTTTACGAGGCTGATGGTAATTCCCTTCAATAACTCAACGGCCGCAATACAAATTGCCGAGGCCTTGCTCAGCGATATTCAGGGGCTTGAGATAAGATTGAACATGAGCCTTACTCCTTATGAGGAGTTCATTTATGAGAATGGTCGCCGGGGTATCTTTTGCGATGTGAACGGAACGCTTGAAAAAGGTAGACCAATAATTCCGATTCAGGGGTTGTTGACCAATCACCAGGGATTTGCCGCCTGGAATGCCGATGGAACAGGCACAGAGCCCAAAAAGTACGGACATGATTTATTGTCGGCTTTTCCAACTTTTTATTACCTGGCTTCGCGTGATTATGATGGAATTGACGCAGATCCTGCTGCTTCTCTTGCGCGGGTAATTGAAAGCGGCCTTGATGGTTTCTTTAATTTTAAGCTTCAGCTTGCCTATAGAAGATTTACCACTGACCAGCTTAAAATAACCATGGGGCTTTCTGACATTGAGGAGGATATTGAAAATGAAGACTGGACTGCTACGAGTAATTCAAACACCTGTAATTACTATCATTCCTGGATTAAGGTTCTGCTCAACAATGAGCCATTGTTCGGAATGGTTTTCGATACTCTGAAAACTGCCTATAATGCTACTTATGCAATTCCGGCCAGGAGTTTCAATTCTGTAAAGGCCTATGTGTATGATGCCTCGGCCAACAGTTCAACTGCGGTACAAATGGTTGCAAAATCATTTTTCAGGGATCTGTCATTCCGGCAGCTGGAAATGGAACTCTCCACATTTATCGCTTCTTCCGGATTTATAAATCTGGACGGCAGAACAGGTGCTTTCTGGCAGATCAACAATGGCCGGTTTATCGCATCAAAAGGCCCGGGAACCTTTGTTTCCGAAGGCGCTGTTTTTGGGGAATGGACAAAACAGAACCATCCATATTATATCACAGGAGAATTAACCATACCCGATGGAAATGTATTAACGATAGCGCCGGGAGTAACTGTCAAGTTTACCGACAGATTCCGCTTTAATGTAAAGGGCACTATGCTGGCTGAGGGTAACAGTGAAAATACCGGAGGTATTATTTTTACCGCAGCCAATCCCGACAGGGGATGGGGACACCTGGAGTTGCATGATATTGCAGAAAGTAATGGAATGTCGAAATTCTCCTGGTGTTTGTTTGAACGGGGTTATGCCGCTGTTTCAGCGGATCACAGAGGAAGTGGCGCTGTTTCGATTAAAAATACGAATCTGGTATCCATTGATAACTGTATCTTCCGCTGGAATGAAGCACAGAAAGGTATTGCACTTCGTCCCAATGGCGGGGCTATTGGTCTGCAGAACAGCAGCCCGTCCATCACAAACTCGGTTTTTTACAATAACAATGCGAGGTTTGGCGGTGCTATTGACTGTAATCTCAATTCTTCTCCTGTAATCAGCCGGTGCTTGTTTTACAATAACA
>JAAXUD010000840.1 GCA_013336205.1 Lentimicrobium sp.
GAGGAATTCACATTCTGCCACCCTTTCCTTCATCGGGCGACCGTGGTTTTGCACCCCTCACCTACCTTGAAATTGACCCGGCATTTGGCACCTGGGAAGACATTCAGGCAATCGGTGAAAATTTCGACGTTTTGCTCGATCTGATGGTAAATCACATTTCGAAGCAATCGGTTTACTTTCAGGACTTCCTCCGGTACGGACGCAATTCAGCCAACGCGGACCTCTTCCTCACCACAGACAAAATCTGGGCTGACGGACAACCCGTTCAGAGCGATATTTCCGCCATGTTTTTACGCAGACCGAAACCATATTCTGAATTTCCAACAGGTGAAAACGGGAAGCTGGAAAAAGTATGGACTACCTTTGGCAAAGAAGACCCCTCGGAACAGATTGACCTCGATATTCATTCAGAACAAACACGGAACCTGCTTTCCCGGTTCCTGGAGAATTTCAGCATACAGAAGGTTAAAATAGTCAGGCTCGATGCGGTTGGTTATGTAATTAAAAAGCCCGGTACCAGTTGCTTTTTTGTTGAACCTGAAATCTATGAATTCCTGAACTGGGTGTCAGCGAAGGCTGACTCCCTGGGTCTTGAGCTTTTACCTGAAGTCCATGCCCATTACAAAACACAGTTTAAACTTGCACGCGAAGGATATTACATCTATGATTTTATCCTGCCATACACCATCCTCAGCACCCTGGTGAACAAATCATCTGCAAAACTGAAAGAGTACCTGGCCATGCGACCGCACCGACAGTTTACGATGCTCGATTGTCATGATGGCATTCCGGTAAAACCGGACCTGGATGATTTGGAGAATCCTGCCGATGCACGAAAGTTGGTTGATATTTGCCTCGAAAGAGGCGCTAACCTGAGCCTTGTGCATTCTGATAAACATAAAGACAAGGATGGATTTGATGTGCACCAGATCCGCGGATCCTATTTCTCCCTGCTGGGTTCAGACGATGATGCCTATCTTGCGGCCCGGGCTCTTCAGTTTTTTACACCCGGGATTCCTCAGGTTTATTATGTAGGAATGCTGGCGGGCGAAAATGACACGGAGAATGTAAAAAGAACCGGAGAAGGTCGTGAGATCAACCGCCATAATTTTACCCTTGACGAAATTGAAGTGGCCATGGAAAAACCCGTCGTTAAACGCCTTGTGGAGCTAATCCGTTTCCGGAACGATTATCAGGCCTTTAATGGTGACTTTACGATTCATGACACATCCGATGAAATTGTCGAACTATCGTGGAAGTTGAACCCTGCTGAGTGCAAACTAATAGTCGATCTCAGCACCATGCAAACATCGATTACTTATTCCAGCGAAAGCGGAAAAATCTCAATATACAAAGTATAATAAACCAACCCTGACAATCGCCTGACAAATGAGCAATTCCATACAAGAGGTAAGCAAACGCAACCTTACAGTTATCAAATGGCTTACTTACCTGATGTTCATGATGTTTGCCATGACCACCGATGCAGTGGGTGAGATTATTAAAGAGGTGATGAAACAGTTTAATCTGAGCATGACCTCGGCCGGACTGCTGCACTATGGTCCTATGACAGCCATTGCGCTGGGCGGGATTTTCCTGGGCTTTCTGTCAGATAAAATCGGGCGAAAGAAAACAATTATCATCGGCCTCGCTCTTTTTGCCGCCAACTCATACCTCTTTATTGTCGGAAACTCATTCGCCTTTTTCCTGGCCCTGCTGATGATCTCAGGTCTGGCAATCGGCATTTTCAAAACGGGGGCATTGGCCCTGATCGGCGATATTTCCACATCAACC
>JAAXUD010000841.1 GCA_013336205.1 Lentimicrobium sp.
TCTGATTTTCGGGAATAAAAAAGTTAAGGCCCTGCTCATCGTTCACTACACCAAGCTTTTTAACGGTCTTCATATACCGGTCAACGATATGAACAGGTGGCATCACCCTTAACCTGAACCGCACAAGCAACCACTTCCTGAAGTTTAACTTTCTGAAACGATGAAAGGGGCGCAGCAGCCCGATGATTACCTGGTAAGAACGAAGGTTGTTATGAAGGTCTATAATATGATGGTAGGACTCCCTCCTCAACTGAGACATTACCTCTGAAACATTCGTATCTATAGTGTATACCTTATTTATGTAAGGATTACTTTCAACGATTGCTGAGAACCTGCGTTTGGTAAGAAAATGAATTTCGGCATCTTTATACTGGCAACTTAATCCCCTTACCACAGGAGTAGTCAGCACGATATCGCCTATTGAACTGAAACGGATTATTAAAATTTTTCGGGGCATGGTTGCCTGTTTGAGCCTGAAAGCAAAAGTAACAGATTTTATCATACTTCAAAACCAGCGTTTACAAGAAGAATGATAGAATACATTACCTGAAAGCTACTCAATTTATTAACTTTGCAGCATGATTTATGCCGATACCCATACACATCTTTATCTGGAGGAGTTTGATGCTGACCGCAGGAAGGTAGTTGAAAACGCACTGGCTGCCGGGGTAACAAAACTTTTTCTCCCAAATATTGACAGTGTAAGTGTTCATCCGATGCTTGCCCTGTGTAATGAATTTCCAGATAATTGTTTCCCCATGATTGGACTGCATCCAACATCGGTGAAGGAAAATTACATGGATGAGCTTGCTGCCATTGAATGCTGGCTGAGTGACCGTAAATTTTCAGGAATTGGTGAATGTGGCATCGATCTATACTGGGATAAAACATTTGCGATTGAGCAGGAATTTGTTTTCAGGCATCACATTGATCTGGCCAGGGCCCATAACCTTCCATTGATCGTTCACATCCGGGAATCATTCAACGAAGTAATCCGTATTCTTAAAGATGTGAATAAGTCCGATTTGCGTGGGATTTTTCACTGTTTCTCGGGTAGTGTTGAACAGGCCAGACAGGCTATTGGTCTGGGCTTCAGTCTTGGACTGGGCGGGGTGGTTACCTTTAAAAACAATAAGATGCAGGAAACCCTGAAGCAAATTGAATTAAAGCACCTTGTACTTGAAACCGACGCCCCGTTCCTGTCGCCAATGCCTTATCGCGGCAAACGCAACGAACCGGCCTATATTCCGCTGATCGCGCAAAAAGTTGCTGAAATAAAGGGAATAAGCCTGCGGGAAGTAAGCGAAGCTACAAGTGAAAATGCATTGAAGATGTTCGGGAATTAAATACTGAGTCTGCTCCGAAAAGTCAAAAAAGAAGATTAGACACCATCCCGATAGCTATCGGGACACCAAGACACTAAAATTCACATAATATTGTATATCAAAATATTAAGATTGGCGTGGTTTAATGTTTTTGTGGTGGCAAATATTTGATTTTCGAAGTGGGCCCAACTTTTTACTTTTTAACTGACTGACTTAGTCAGGCAGACAGGCTTTAGCCTTTTTACTTTGAGCTTTGAGCTTTGTTCTTTGTTCTTTGAGCTTTGTACTTTTTACTTTAGACTTTTTACTTTTTACCTCATGGAAACCAATATTCTCGTAATATACACCGGTGGCACCATCGGAATGATTCAGGACCCCAAAACCGGGGCGCTGGCTCCTTTCAATTTTGACGCCCTTTACAAGCATTTTCCGATTCTTGAAAACTTCAATTACAGGATAAGTTCCTAT
>JAAXUD010000842.1 GCA_013336205.1 Lentimicrobium sp.
TTCAATACACTACAGATGTATCGCCACGACAGGCTTCAATACCTGAACGACAGTATCTCCAGGGCCCGCAAAGGAAATTACCGGATAGGTATTAAATTCGTCAGAGGCGCCTACATGGAAAAAGAAAGAAACCGGGCTCAGGCGATGGGCTATGCTTCTCCCATTCAACCCGACAAGCAGGCAACCGACGAGGCTTTCAATGAGGCATTGCTGATTTCTTTGAACAATCTGGACATCGTTGATATTTTTTGCGGATCTCACAATGAAGAAAGCAATCTTCTGTTGGCAAACGAAATGGATAAACGGGGCATTTCGCGCAATGATCCGCGCATCTGGTTTGCTCAATTGTATGGCATGAGCGACCACATTAGTTTCAACCTGGCCAGTGCAGGATATAATGTAGCCAAATATGTTCCCTACGGACCCGTTAAATCAGTAATGCCCTATCTCTTCCGCAGGGCTGAAGAAAACACCAGCATTGCGGGTCAGACAGGCCGTGAATTGCGATTGATCCAAACTGAACTTGAACGCCGGCGAAAAGCCTGAGCATTGACTTTACCATCCGGTTAATCCTGTTCATCCCTTTTTTCAGTCGGTTCATCCTTCTTATTGCTGCTTACACCGATATTCATTTTATTAAACCTTGCAACCAATCTACTTTTGCGTTGTCATTATAACATTGTAATAATTACAACTCATGAAAAAATTAAGTTCCTGGACTGCCATTGCAATCCTCCTTTTTTCGATGATTTATGCCACACTTTATTTTGGGCAGGATGATCAGAATAACAAAAAACAACTTTCCGGCAAGGAAACGAATTTCAGGGTCAGTATTAAATAATCTTTGGCTTTACGTAGACAAGCACTGTCTGGTTAACAGCTTGCTCAGAAATGCAGCATTTTCCGGAAATTCTTAATACAACATTATTAAACGATCCTTGTTCTTTGTATTTAGGTTTAGCCGTATAAACTTATATACAGGCTTTAAAAGCTGGGAAAGCTCAAATGAATGAATAAGCTCACTCAAAAAACTTTATACAGCCTGACAAAAGAACCGGTTAACAAATCACAATTATGAAGAACTGATTTTTCCACTTTCTGACGAATAAACAAAAACAACTACAATTACTTGAATATTAATCAATTGCCAAAATGAAACCACTATTATTACTACTGATACTCTTACAAATCTTTTTTGTCTCACCGCTGCTGGCAAATCCTGATCCTGACGATTCCGGTGGCAAAAGAATGACAATAAGCGGATACATCAGTGACAAAAAAACCGGAGAAGAGCTGATCGGTGCTACTGTTTATATTAATGAGATAAAAACCGGCACTACCACCAATGTTTACGGATTTTATTCGATAAGTCTTGTCCCCGGGTCCTATACTATCCTGTATTCATACATAGGCTATGCAGGCGTTGAAAAATCAATTGAGCTAAAAGAAAATATCACACTCAATATAGAGCTAAATACCCGCGAAACAAGACTCAAAGAAGTAGTAATTACGGCCGACAGACCTGACGAAAACATCCGGAAGCCCGAAATGAGTGTCGTAAAAATGGACATCAAGACGATAAACCGTATTCCCGCGCTTATGGGTGAAGTTGATCTGATTAAAGCTATTCAGATGCTCCCCGGTGTGCAGTCAACCGCAGAAGGTTCATCCGGCTTCAGTGTCAGGGGCGGAAGTCCGGATCAGAACCTGATACTGCTCGACGAAGCAATAGTCTACAACGCTTCTCACTTACTTGGTTTCTTTTCTGTATTCAACAACGACGCCATCAAA
>JAAXUD010000843.1 GCA_013336205.1 Lentimicrobium sp.
CAAGGTTGGGATAGAGTTTGAGTTACAATATTGTAAAAGCACAGTGGAGTCCCGATAGCTATCGGGATAAAAGAGAAGATATGGGAAGGCGAAGGCACATCATTTATTGTTTTTTTACCAGCGTAGCTTTATGAAAACAGGCTTATTCATCGCATTGTTGATTATAACTGCCGGATTCCCCGGCCTGCAAGGGTATGCGCAGCATAGTAGATTTGCGGAAAGTGCGCATGACACCATCCGGATCAATAAACTGAATTCACTTGCCAGCAAATTCCTGAAAGAAAACCAATACGATAGTTGCCTGAAGTATGCTTCACAGGCGCTGAAAATTTCCGAAAGCCTTATCCGGACAAAATCCGTGATCAATAACCCGGCTGATCTACGACAATGTAAATCGCTCAAAATCAAATCACTGATCCTTATTGCGACTTGCGTATCCGTGAGCAATCATCAAAAAGCAATCGACACTTTACAAACCGCTTTGAAGCTGGTGAAGGAAACCGGCAACAGGAATCTGGAAGCTGAGATTTATGCTGGTATCGGGGAAATCTATGCCATGCTCACACGTAGCCAACCTGCGCTGGAAAACAACCTGAAAAGCCTGGCCATTTTACGTGAAACAGGCAACCGTAAAGGATTAGCCTGGCAATTGACCAATGTGGGTCTGAATCACAGAAATATGGGTAACTATGGTGATGCGATGGAGTATTTCATGGAATCACTGAAAGTCAGCCGGGAGATTGGCGACAGTCTTACCATAATAGAAGCACTCCTCGCTATAGGATTTACCTATTCCTATGTGGAAAAATGGAATGATGCATTAAACTATCAACGGCAGGCCCTGAAAATATACACACAGATGAACGATTCGCTGGGCATTGCCAGAATTTATAACGACATGGGCGTTACCAACATGAGGGCCGGCAACCTGGGCGTCGCCCTGAAGCAACACCAGGCGGCACTGGCCTTAAGGTTAAAATCAACAGAGTATTATTACACTTTTGCCTCTTACTTGTATATAGGAAATATCTATGAAAAATTAAACAGGCTACCTGAGGCCATCGCTAACTACGAGGCAGGTTTGAAGTACATTAAATTTTCTGAATTTTTTGTCAGCGGCATTGATGCCCAGTTGAACCTGGGTATTGTTTACCTGAAAACATCTGAGTACCAAAAAGCCTTGAATGCTTTCAGTTCAGCCCTTGAGTTAAGCCTCAAAATTAAAGATGGAACATCCGAAGCACAGGCTTCCATGTATATTGCCAAAGTATGGCTGGCCAAAGGAGAGCCCCGCAAGGCGCTTACCTGGCTCCGGAAAGCAGAAAAAGCAGCCCCTGAATCGGCCATCGTATTTCTGGGAGAAACCTATCAAAGTATTGCGGAGACTTACTTTAAACTCGGCGATTATAAGAATGCCTACATCAACCTGATGAAGTATGAAAAGGTAAAAGATTCAATCGTAGTAGCCGAAAACCTCGAAAAAATCACGACGCTCTCGAATCGCCTTGAGTTCGAAAACAAACAAAAAATTGAAAGCGAAAACCATGAAAAAATTCTGGCCATCAATCAGGCTCAGATAAAAAAGGAGAAGATAACCAGGAATTTCAGCCTCTTTGGGATGTTGGTGGCTTTTGTTCTGGCCGTTATTGCTTTTGTCCGGTTTATTGAAAAAAAGAAACTGAACTCGAAACTTAACAAAACGCTCTCAGACCTTAAATCAACCCAGGCCCAGTTAATCCAGTCTGAAAAAATGGCTTCACTCGGTGAGCTCACCGCCGGCATTGCCCAT
>JAAXUD010000306.1 GCA_013336205.1 Lentimicrobium sp.
GTCAGGGTCCCATCTTTGTAAATGGTATCAAAATCTGCATTTCCAAGCGAATACACAGGCATTCCGGTGGCTCCGACAGTTGATTTTACCCAGACTCCGGTACTTAAGTAGGAGTTATTCTTCATTAGAAAATGGAAATAGAAACCCAGGGCAAATTGGTTAAGCCCTTCCGATCCGGAGATATCGTTGAGATAAGAGCGGTTCAAACCGCCAATCAGTCCAAACTCAATTTTTGGGGTATTTAATTTATCCCCCAAAAGAAGGGTAATTAAGACCTGAGCTCTTGTAGTAAAAGAAAGCATCAGGAGGCAGAAAAAAATACTGATCTGTAATAGTTTTTTCATAAAAAAGGGTTTGGACTTTCTTTAAAGGATTTTGGTTGCATAGAGCAAAGATAATCAGTTAATTCTAACAATCCGGTATCAGTTTAGATAGAATCGTTTTGCTGAGCTTTTATTTATCCACTTCTTTTTTATCATTACCTGAAACATACTTTCCGATCATCATACCGATCACTGTGGCAACATATAGCTGACCACTGATGGTGATCAGTGTAGACAGTGAACGGGTGTATGGTTTCAGCGGAAGAATATCGCCGTATCCCAGCGAGGCAAGTGTAACGAATCCAAAATACATTGATTCGCTGAGATATGCGGTTGCATTACTTCCTGTTTTTACTTCATGTACAATGTTAAAAGCATCCGGATCATGTTGAATGATTGCTGCAATGAGCATCGAGTATATAATTCCCATCAGGATGTATCCACTGATGGAGAAAAGGACAACCCGCGCAGTAACAATCTTAGATCTGGCCATCTCCCTGAAGAGTGAAATAATGACTATGTAAAAGAACACGATGTTCAATGCCCTGGAAATGTCAGCTATATAGTCAAGATCCAATACCTGCGATACCCATTCCATTGCGAATGCAGCCAACACCAGGTAAAGGATCATCAGATTCTTTTTTCCCTTTATAATGAACACCCCTGATAGGAAAATTAATGTAAAACCAATCCGCAGGGGCGGTTTACCCCAGGAAGGAGGGAGGACCGGGATGACAAATGCGCAAAGAAAAACAGAAAGGACCAGCAATGAATCCCAGGCGAAAATCGTGTTTAGCAGTGCTTTTTTCATATTATCTTATACTAGTGTCCGGCTAAAGTTATGTAAATGTTTTGAAATGATTAAGAATTATGCATGAAAGCAATAAATTCCGAACAGTACCTTATTTTCTAATTTTTGACACCACCCCGATGGCTATCGGGATGGTGTCCTGGCCCCGCCCACCGCATATTGCGGGGCAGGCGCGGCGGGGGTGCCAAACCTTCTTTAGTGACTTTTCGGAGCAGGCAGCAACGGTATGATTAACAGAGTTTTATATTGAAATTCGTTGAAATAGTAATGTATTGGTAATCAATTGATTAAAGGCAATTAACGAAGTGTTGTTTCCAGGAAACGTATACAAACCGGAGAACTTACTTTCGTTGAATCAGAAATTTGTGTCAGTCGTCCGGAAGAAGTATCTATGCGAAAAAGTGCAATGTTATCTGAGTCCTGGTTAGCAGCAAAAAGCCATTGTCCGGTTGGGTCGATCTCAAAATTACGGGGCGTCTTCCCTCCACTTGAAAACCACTCAACCGGAGTCAAACTTCCATCACCGGAATTTATGCTAAAGAGGGCGATACTGTTATCTCCCCTGTTTGATACATAAAGAAATTTACCTTTTCTGTCAACGACTATCTCTGCCGTTGAGTTCTTTCCGGAAAAGTTTTCTGGTAGCGTTGTCAGGGTTTGTTTGGTTTGCATTGCCCCGGTTTCTGAGTCAAATATAAACATCGTTATAGTTGATGATAACTCATTTAAGACATATACAAATTTCCCGGAAGGAGAAAAAGCAATATGACGCGGCCCTGAAGCAGGATCAAGTTTTACATACCCTGAATCAGCCGGCGTCAGTTTACCCGACAAGGTATCAAGCCGATTAATGAATACCTTGTCAACTCCCAGATCAGCAATCATTACAAACTTGTTGTCATTCGTTGGCTGGATAAAATGAGCATGGGGTCCGGCCTGGCGATCGGGGTTTATACCTGATCCGGAATTCTGTATCAATGAAGTATGAGGCCCCAACAGGCCGTTACTTCCTATAGGGAATACTGCAACATTTCCACCATTGTAGTTGGCTACCAGCAGGTAACGGCCTGATTTATCCAGCGACAAATGTGCCGGAGCAGCACCGAGCGACGAAATTTGCTGAAGAAACGTCAATTTACCAGACTTCCGGTTGATTTCAAACACACTTATTGCGCCGGTCGGTTGGTTTTGAAATGAATCCAGTTCATTTACAGCATACAAATATCTTCCGGCAAAATCAATGGCAATAAAGGAAGGGTTATCTGTTTTGGCTACCAATCCTATGGGGCTTAAATCACCACTGGCCGGGTTGAAGCGGTACGCATAAATGCCATCACTTCCATGACCGGTATATGTCCCGACATAAACCAGGTATCCGGAATCGGGAGCTGAACAAGCAGTGACCAATAGTATAATGGTAAACAACTTTAATAATTTCAAAAAGTGACGATTTTTCATACTCTTTTAATGAGTTAAATCATTGTTGACCGGGAAAAATATTTAAAATATGAACAGAATGCTTTAATGCTTTGGGTTTCCAAAGATTTCAATAACACCCGGCTTACTTTCTTTTTTTCGCCACCAGGCTCAGTTCATCGCTTCGTGGCAATCATTTTTTTAATTATAACCGGACAATAGTGATTTCTATTAGTAAATTATCTCTGCTCAGGCATTAAAATGAATCATCAGGCCTCTTCTTCCAAATTGTTCGTATTGATCCATGCAACAAATAACTTGTAGCCGAACGAAAAAACAATGGCACCTGTAAAGAGCCCGATAAAGCCGGAGAAGATGAATCCACCGATAACACCGATGAATATCACCAACATGGGCACCGGAGCGCCTTTGCCAAGCAGTATGGGCTTGAGAACATTATCGGACAATCCGGCCACCAAAAGCAATACAGTCCAGATGATTGCAGGTACCAGTTCTTTTTCGGAAAACATATAGGCAATAATAGGTACCGTGATAAAGAATAAGGGTAATTGAAGAATTCCTAAAACAAATACCACCAATGTCCATATCCCTGAATAGGGGATACCTGCCAGCATGAACAAAACGCCATTCAATAAAGCCAGGATAAGCGCTACACCTATTATCCCTTTTACAACACTTCCAACCGTCTTCAGGGTCATATCGGCAAATTCATCACCCCGCTTACCGGCTACTTTCCTGAAAAATTTACGGATTTCTTCACCAGCTTCCCCAAAAACCAACAAGATAGCGGCGAGAATAAAGGATATCAGTATCTGAACCATACCTCCGACTGCGCCCAAAATTCCGCTACCTATTTTGCTCCCCAATCCGATAAGCTGATCTTTATACTTCATAGCAGTTTGAGCCAGGTTAACAGAGGCGTTGTACCACAAATCGTAAAGTTTTTCCCCAATGACCGGCCAGTCTTTTACCTTCTCATTAGGCGGCGGTATGGTCAGAGAGCCACTGTCAAAACTCGCTTTAAGTTCTTTAACCTGGGCAATAAGGGAATCAATCAGCAGCCAGGTAGGAAGAAAGACCAGGACAAGGACCACTAAAACTATAATAGCAGATGCCAGTTTAGGTCTTCCTCCCATCTTTTCAGACATGATTTTGTGAAGGGGGTGCAAAGCCATGGCCAGTATCAGGCTCCAAAGTATGATGCTTACAAAAGGATACATGATCGCCAGGCACCAGCCAACAATCAAAATAAGGATGAATAACCGGATGGTTGTGTCGTAAACCGAATTGTTTGCAGAGTGATTGCTCATGGTCAGATTATGTTAGTTTGACATGCTTGTTACTGGTTGCTTGTTACTTGTTACTGGTTACTTGTTACTGGTTGCTTGTTACTGGTTGCTTGTTGCTGGTTGCTGGTTGCTGGTTGCTTGATGCTGGTTACTTGTTACTGGTTTCTGGTTTCTGGTTACTGGTTACTTAACTCTTCCTACTTCCTACTTCTGACCTCCTACTTCCTACTTCTGACATCAGGTTGCTGGTTACTTGTTACCATTTTCTTGTTGCTGGTGGAGGTTTCGTTCAATTGCCTGAATAAACAGATTGAGCTTTTTACCTAAAATCTCAAGCTTTTCATGTATATCTTCATATACGATCTTATTCTCAAGCGACCCTGTTTCAAACAATGTCTCCAAATGGTCAATTGATTCATCATTTGATGCAATAGAAAATGTGAGAAAACGGATATACTCCATCACATAACGCCTTCTGCCATATCCCTCTACGATATTTGACCTGATTGATTTTGAGGACCGTCTTATCTGACTTCCTTCTTCATACATTTCATATTTTGGTAGTTCTGTTATTGTCATTTTATGAATGGCAATACTAACTTCTCTTGCCCTTTCCCAAATTTCTAGTTTCTTATAGCTCATTTTACCAGTGTATTACAATTAACCAAAGACCAGCACCCAATTACCAGCAACCAGTTACCAGTTGCCAGGGACCAGTTACCAGTGTTCAATTTC
>JAAXUD010000307.1 GCA_013336205.1 Lentimicrobium sp.
CGCAAATGCGGGAATGGATAGCAGCGCGGAATCACCAGGCACTTATAAATTACGAAAAAGGAGGGAAGGCATTCAGTATGTCCATCCCAACGCCGGAACATTACCTGCCATTGCTATATACGCTGGGTCTGCAGAGCAAAAATGAAGAAGCTTCTTTCTTCAACACCAAAACCATCATGGGGTCTATTTCCATGACTTCGGTGAAAATCGGGTGATAAATTCACCTTTAACCAACGCAAAGGATTTTGGAAAAACCGGGGATTTATCGTTTAAGTCATAACAATCAATTCCGGATAAAGACAGACAGATGCCGCCAGCCAATTGCGGTAACCCGGACTTAGAAACTATAACCCAGACTTATTCCTGCCCAGGGTATAACGGCATAGTTGCCTTCCTCCGTAAACGGTATTGTAAACATGGGGGTAAATCCTGCCCGGAAAAGAAGTCCTTTCTTTTTCTGATAGCGGTAGCCGATTACTCCATGAACAAACATATTAAAGATAGCTCCATCCTCGAAATTTACACTAAGGCCACCGCCCATTTCAAGCCGGTGTCTCTTACCTCCGAAATAGTAACCCATAACATTAGGCGCAATTCCCTCTTCAATTCCGGCAATACCAGCACTTATAGCGAGTGTTTTCTTTATTCTGAAATCAACATTCAGTGAGAGCCATCCCTTGCCTCCAAGTTCTATAAACGGAGAAATACAAGGACTCCAGACAGTGTCTGAAGGAGTTGGTGTAGAAACAGTTTCTCTTGCCCGTTCCTGGGCATTTAGCTGAACAGAAAGGATAAGAACCAATCCAAGGAAGGATCTTTTAAAAAGTTCCATGAACATCCTGGTTTCCATTTCATTGTGTTTAAAGGATGGATATCGCATGATTGGGCATAGCTTCCTGCCGGTGGGCCGGGAATTTTACCTCATCACAAACGGAACAATAATCGAGATAATCCCGGTGCACACCACCACCATGATAAAGAGGTTATACCGAACACTGTAGCTGCTCATCAGCGAGGCATCGTAGTATTTGTCGACCTGCTGATCCTTGTACATGGTAATCAAACCATTCAGAAGTTTGGTTCTGGTCTGCTTTCCTTTCGTAAGACCGATGATGGCCACCAGGTTGATCATGACGACCAGGGCTACAAAAATGAACATCACGATTAAAACCGTATCATCTGTTCGTGATCTTTCGACCGAGCCTGCATTTACAGCCAGGGCAATGAGGTTAAGGGCTATGGAAGCCAGAATAAAAATGATATCTGTCTTCGCATTTTGCTGCAACTCGGAAGTAATGTGTTTGTGAACATGTTCGATCATGGCTGTTGGTTTTAGGTTGATTTTTGATTAATCAGGTTTTTTTTGTACTCAGTGGACCGCTTAAAATGCCGGCTCATCTTTTCTCCGGCTCATTTATAAAACGCCACTCTTTTATATGCGTGCCAGGCCAGCCGGCCTTAAACCGGAAGGTGTCGGGTCCATCAAATGCATTAATTGTTATGATGGCTGTAATGCACGTAGCCAGGGCAAGGGTACTGCCCAGTGCCCAGTATGTATAACGTTCCTCGTTAAGTTCTCCTTCCTTGTAGTCATAGCTGATTACCGGCGACAGGAACAGCGTAAGTAAGGATAAATAGATAACCGGTTCTACAATGCCGCCCGGATCGTTCTTTTTTGATTTACTATACTTCAGGTAATCAATTTCAGGTAAGGCAAAACTCATGAAACCTGAATCCCTGAGCGGAACAGCTGAAAAATATTTCACCGGAATGGTTGACTGCTGCTTTATTCCATTGGTAAAAACGGAATTGGTTTTAACCTCCTTTAACCTGATCCGGATGGAATCAGCGGTTCCGCCAAGAAAAATGCCATGATAGTAATTGTATTCCTTCAGGGAATCGTTGTCGGTCAGCAGACGGCCAACCTCAAGTTTCATTTCGGGTTTTAATTTCAGTGTTTTTTCCCTGGAATTACCTGAAACCCTTTGAATCCGGGCTTCCCAGTTCTGGGCTTCTGAACCCGATAGAATTCCCAACGTCAGAAAAAGGAAAATGAACTTTTTCATTTTGTGTGTTTTGTATTCCGATTTACGCTACTGATTAAAACACCGCCATTCATTCAGCGTTACATTTCATTAAAGATAGCACTTATTTTGCTCAAGTCCAATTCAATTATCTGATTTTTAACAGTTTCCTAAAAAGGGCTGAAAAATGAAAAGTACTGGTGACAAACCTGGTCGGGCGGGACAAAGAGCATTAGAGTCGGAACTCCGCTGGCTTTTGAAAAGTACTTGTCCAGGGTATTGGCCTCCTCCATCAGCTTATCGCCTGCCGCCTGGTTTCCCGAAAACATTTCTAACCTGGCCAGCAATCCGAGCGTGTAGGCTTTTAATGGCACAACCGGTTCAGGGACTGTTTTCAGGTATTTCTCAAAACAGGTTTTTGCAAGCGGTAGTTCTGTGGCTGCCTTTTCCCTGTCCTGCATAACCTTCATCATGTGGTATCTGCCCAGATCGAGCATTCCGATATTTTTCGAAGGGTCAGCTGTCATGGCTTCCTCAAAAAACTTTTCGGCTTGTTCGGGCTTGTCCTCAAACAGACAGGCAATACCGGCCTGCCTGAGCAACTCAGGGGTTCGGCCATTCATGGTGATCTGATCTTCCCAGAATTTTACCATATTGCTGCCTTCCGGAGTCAACACAGCCTTAGCCCTGGCGCCAAAATATTTATCTGTAGCCGCCAGTTTTTCAGCCCAGGCAATGGCTTTTAAACTATCTCCACCCATTTCCCGGGGCAACATTCCATAAATCTCTACCAGGTATAGCATGGGTTCGCAATAATCAGGCTTCAGTTCTATTGCCTTTTCCAGGAGTATGCAGGTTTCGGCGAGATTACCCTTTATTGCTCCCTGGTCACCGGTATGCATGGCCATAAAAGCCTTCATAAAACCTGCGATTGCTTTAAAATAAGCGTAGGTTACATTCTCCGGATCATAGGTTACCGCTTTACTGGCAGAGGCGAATGTGCCGTCAATATTCATTTCACCGCTTCCAACCATTGTATACTGCTTTAACCTGGCCATTTCGTAATGGGCCATTGCTATGGTTGAATCATTGGCGAGCACCTTTTCAAGCAGGGCTTTTGCTTCGTCTACCTTGCCACTCATTCTGAGGTCAAAGGCTTTCATCACTTCTTTTTCCGGATTATAGCCGGTGCTGGCAACTACAGTCAGAAAGCAACTCATCGCCAGGCTGATCAGCAATGTCTTTTTCATGTTGCAGGGTTTAAAATGAATTATTTTGTCGTAACTTTATTTATCAAAATTATAATACTACCCGCTTTCCCTTTTGAATGACGATTGTAAATAAATTGTAAAATACTCTACCAGCGTTTTACTATCATTTAAATCATTAATTAAGCACCTTTGTGAACGAAAAGGATTTACTGACATTCGGAACGCTTAAGCAAAAGATTGTGGAGCGCATGCAGCAATCCTATCCGGGAATTAATCCCGTTATATCCGAATGGAAAGGGCAGGAGATTGTCGATTTTCAGGAGGAATTGTTACAGAAGGTAAATGCACACATCAGTGAGAAATGGTTTTATACGCACATTAAATCCGAAAGGGGAAATTTACCCCGGATTGATATACTCAACCTGTTAAGCCGTTTCGCCGGGTATTCAAACTGGGATGATTTCAGGTTCAAGAATTCGACGGAAACCAATGTTTTCAATAAAGTCAGGAGTGCAAACCGCTATTTTTTCTATGTGCCTTTTATGGTGTTGTTGATTTTCGGAGGATTGTTTGTTCTTTTCAAAATGCTGAGTTCGGGTGAATACAAATTCAGTTTCTTCGATGCCGATACGGCACAGCCGGTTGAAAACAGTACCATCGCGGTAACCGTATTGCGGGATGCTGAATCCCCGGTAAGCTACCTTTGCGGGCCCGATGGCAGTTTTATACTGAAGACAGACAAGGCCAGTGTCCGCTTTGTGGTTGAATCGCCTTATTACTACACTGACACCATTGTGAGGCTCCTTGACAAGTTTAACCGGAATGAGGTAGTGAAACTGCGTCCGGACAATTACGCACTGATGATCAGGTTTTTTGCCGGCAGCAAAGTAGAGGACTGGCAGAAAAGAAGAACCCAGCTTGACCGGATGATTTCCGACAGTGCCATGATTTACCAGGTTTGCAGTAAGGAAACAATAGGGGTGGAGTTATACAATAAATGGGAATTTATCGATAAACTTTCGTTGCCCGCGCGAAGCCTGAAGGACATAGAAATAATCGATACCAGGTACGAAGATGAAAAAATATCGCTGATCCGTTTCAGGCAAAAGGAGGCTGAAAAATGAAACGTCGCATGCTCATATTACTTATTATACCAGCTTATCTGATGCTGAGCTCAAAATCGTGCGATTCAGACAGGGAGCACAATGCCGGTATGCATAAAGCAGAAACAGAACAGACAAAAGAAAATATCAGAGAGGAATTTGAAACAAAATATCTTACCGACCAAACCCTGCGGGCTTTTGAATTGAAAGCTGAACAGAAACTGTTTGATTTTGCCGATTATCTGAGTGTTTTTT
>JAAXUD010000844.1 GCA_013336205.1 Lentimicrobium sp.
AAAAGTGGAATTAAACATGCCTGATAACAGGCTTAGCAATATTATTGAGGAAATAGAAATACGTTTCATGCTGCGGTTACTTTGTTCTTGTGCGAAGATAATACCTTAAACTTATCGGATTATAGAATATCAGGAATAAATAATGTTATTCTTTATTGAAGAGCGTAGAAATTACTCTTAGCATTTCAGCATGGGCAGAAGGATTTCCTGAAATCAGCTCTTTGCCGAAAATGAAATTATTTCCTCCGCTAAAATCCGATAGCTGCCCGCCGGCCATCTGAACAATGAATGATCCCGCAGCTACATCCCAGGGGTGGAGTCCGTATTCGTAAAATCCTTCAAAACGCCCACAGGCAACATAGGCAAGATCCGCGGCTGCGGAGCCCAATCTTCTCAAACCGGCAGTGTGTTTCGCAAAATGTCTGAAAACCAGCAGATATTCATCCAGTTTTCCATAATCATAATACGGGAATCCGGTTGCAAGAAGTGATGAGTTAAAATCCTGCAATGAAGAAACCTGGATAGGATTTTCGTTCAACATTGCTTTTCCTCCTTTCCATGCATAAAAACACTCATTTCTGTTTATCTCAAAAACGACCCCGATAACGACTTCTTCATTCTCCATTAAGGCAATGCTCACACAGAAAACAGGAACCTGGTGAATAAAATTGGTGGTGCCGTCTAAAGGGTCAATTACCCACCTGAAAATCTGCTGTTCATGACCTGCAGTACCCTCTTCGGTAATATAACCAGCTTCAGGAAGAATTATCCTCAAGCCATCAACGATTTGCTGCTCTGCGGTTTTGTCAACATAGCTGACATAATCGTGGTCGCCTTTTTGCTCAACAACTTTTTGGTTGAAATGTCCGGATTGCTCCAGGATATACTTTCCGGTTTCACGGGATAAATCGCAAACCTTCTGACAGATTTCGTGGTAATTCAACATAATTGTTTGATTGGTAGTAGGTCAGGTTAAAGCACAGTTACATTAAAAACGCCTTCAGAATCTATCGATTCAAGCCTGACGGATTCAATGGAATTTACTGAAGCCGGGCTGTATTGTTTCTTACAACGGATGTAATTATCTGTAAATCCGTACATAAAACCCTTGTCAATATCTGATTCCCAAAGAATATTTCTTTCAGTCCCTTCATTCTGATGATAGAACTCATTCTTCTTGATATCAGAAAGCTCATGCAGTTTTTTGCTTCTGACTTGTTTTTCTGTTTCACTCAGTTGGTTTTCCATTTCAGCAGCTTTTGTGCCAGGCCTGATGGAATAAGTGAAAACATGCAGGTAGGAAATCGGAAGTTCTTTAATGAAATTGTAGGTATCATCAAAATCATCATCACTTTCGCCGGGAAATCCGGTAATAACGTCAGCAGCAATGCAGGCATCCGGCATTAGTTCTTTAATAAAATGCACTCTCTGTGCAAACACCTCACGCTGGTATTTCCGTTTCATCAGGCTCAGAATCCTGTTGTTGCCTGATTGAAGTGGTATATGAAAGTGAGGCATAAATTTATCGGTCCCGCCAACAAGTTTAATTATTTCATTCCCAAGTAGTTCTGGTTCTACTGAGGAGATGCGGATTCGCTCAATATTGAGTTCGGCAAGACCCTTCAATAAATCGTAGAAAGTTTCACCGTGTTGTCGGCCAAAATCTCCGATGTTGACACCGGTAAGCACTATCTCTTTAATTCCTGATGAAGTAATTTGCCTGGCAACATCGAGGGTTTGGGCAATGGTCGCACTCCGGCTTCGGCCTCTGGCAAAGGGAAT
>JAAXUD010000308.1 GCA_013336205.1 Lentimicrobium sp.
AATAAACTATACTGATTTGCATCTCCATCCATTGAAAAACCGGAGAAGTACAGATTGTTTTCATCGGCAATAACATACTTTCCATAGGAGGCTCTGCTGATATCTCCGATATTATCTGTCCATAACGCCGTTCCGTCAGTATTGTAGGCTGTTAATTCTGTTAACCAGATTTCTTCTGGTTCATATTTGCTACCTGCAACATACACACTACTCTTCTCCACATTTCCTGTTATTCCGTAGTAATATCCGGGATCGGAGGGAATAATTTCCCATTCGACTTCTCCTGATGGATCTAATTTTACGAGAATTCCATTGTTTTCATTTTGGCCAACGAGATAGGTGTTGTTGCTGTTGTCGCAATAAGCCTGGCTAAACAAACTATTCTCACCATATGCATTTGAAAATCCCCAGATTTGCGCTCCCTCTGCATTGAGCTTTTCTGCATAAACGGTTGCTCCGTTGCCAAAAAATCCGAGAACACCTGAATAAATAATGTTGTTTTGGTTGTCAACCTGAAGATCATATACATAAGTCGGGGTAACAGCACTATTATAATAGCTCCATAGTTCCTCGCCGGTAGGTGAAAGTTTAAAAATGCATACTACTGGAACATAATTGATATATCCATCCGCAGCAACAAGAAGATTACCGTCACTATCTTCTTTCATGTAATAAGCTGATGCGGTATTTAATTCGGGATTATCGATAATGTGTTGCCAGTTTATGCTTCCATCTGCATTGAGACTTATAATCGCCGGCTTGTAAATATATGTGCCACTGATAGTTACCGACCCGCAAATAATAATGGAATTGCCGGAGATTAACAGGTCAGACGCTCCACCTTCGTAATCTTCGAAATAACGATTGCTCCAAAGTAGTTCCCCGGAGTCGCCTAATTTAGTAACTGAAAAAGTCATCGCATTATTGGCTGTATAATAGGTATTGTTTTCATCGTCCAATACAGTGGCTGATACCAGTGTACCCGGATAAACCTCCTTGTAAGTGAACTGAGTCCACACGGGTTCGGCATTAATATCTATGGCCGTTACAAATAAGTCGTACCCGGTTTCAACTACCCCATTGTAATAGTACATCCGTTGGTTAGCACCCGAAATCAGTTTGCCATCATGATAACTAAAGCCGTCGTACGCATAGATATATTGATATCCGGTTTCGAAATCATTCATGGAATTTACTGCAAGGATATTCCCATTTTCATCGAATGTCGCGGCAATCAACGTAAAATTTTCACTCATACCTCCTACTATTATTTTTCCTTCATCATTCAGATGGAGGAAGTAATAATATCCATAATTGTCAAAATCACTTTCCCCGCTTAAGCTGACTTTATTATATTCGATTACTCCCTGTGAATTTAATTTAGACAGTTTGGGACCATCTTCACTGGACCTTGTAATGGCAAAAATGTCCCCATTGTTATTCTCGCATATACTACCTGCGAAAAAGCAAATACTTGATTCCATCATTTGTGACCAGATTTCGTTGCCGTCATTGCCTATTTTAGTAATATATTTTGTCATATCGCCATAGCCTCCTGTCCTGTATAAAAGGGCAATTTCACCAGTGGAAGTGCCCGTGGCCGCCATGATCGATCCATCGGAAGTATAGGTCCATTGTACTTCACCATCAGAACCTATTTTTATAGCGAAATACGTATCCTGAATCAGAACAATGGAATTATCAGGCATCAATAAGGAATAATCTTCTGATGAACTTGATTGTTTTAAAAAGACATGCTGCCAGAGTGTGTTCCCATCCTGATCAAATTTTTGTACATGATCAGATTTCTCTAACGTGTTTTCTCCTGCATTAATAACAGATACAGCAATTATATTTTGGTCAGAATCAATAAATAAATTAACCCCTTTGGGAAGTGCAAAATAATCGTGACTATAAAATTTTGTCCACAATACATCACCGGCAGATGTGTATTTTCTCAGGTACATTTCACGGTTGATGCTATCTCTGATTACTTCGCCCAGTACGAAAATATTGTCCTGGTTATCGATAGCCACTCTGGATGCTGCAGTGTAAAACCCTTCAATGTAATCCTGCCTCCAGATTTCGGTTCCGTTATTTTGTGTTTTTACAAGTACTCCTTTGTAAGTGCTCTCTTCATTTCCATTTAATGCCACATATACATAATTGCCCTGTGAATCCCTTTCTAATCCTCCGAATTTAACAGTTGCAAAATTATTATCGGAAGGGATAATGCTTTTTTGTGACCAGTCAGGCTCAAGATTCGCCTTGCTTTTCACTGCGTTCCCCATATCCGCCGGAAGCTTATGCTGAGGAAGTTTAATTGCCGGGTATTGTTTTTGTACAGGCCGTCCGGGCGTATTATTCGGAATAGGTATCTGTCCGTAGGAAAGTTGTCCAAGGCAGAACGTTAGTAGAAGAAAATTTAGAAAGAGCGTTTTCATGAACTTTAGGTTTAAGGTTTAATCAAAAAAATGTTTCTGAATGCAAAACTAAACCTGGGTGTTCAATGGCTCATTAAAAAAGGGGTTACAAGTTCTTTACTGAGGTTACTTTGCACCCTTACAATTTATGTACAAAAGGTGTTAAAAGACAGAATATCAATTAAATATATTTTTTAGGGGCTTGAAGCCAAACTCATGATTCCGGCGCGCTTCATTTCTACTGAATCATAATCCTGACTTTCAGTTAAGGATTCATCACCAGGTGGCTCTTTTTGTCACGGGAATTGCAGAAGTATCTGTAGATAAGATACTTTTGCTTAAGTTTACAACGCGTTAGGTTGAATAAAAATGAATGGGTATATTGTTAGTAAAAGTCAAGTGAAATGATTAAAACAGTGTTTATTGCTTTCTTTTTATTGTCTTTAACCGGGAGCCTACCTGCTAAAGAAATCAGGACTAGCGATGACAAAGTGAAGGAAATCATTACAGTCCTTAGTAAGAATATGAATACTAATCCGGATAAAGCCATTCTTTACCTGGAAGAAGCATTGAATTACGAAAAGCAAATCAGCCAAAGCACGTTGGGTAGTTTGTACCAGTTAGCAGGCGTTATCTATTTCAGAAAGCAATCGTACCATATGGCATTAGATTACTTTTTCAAATCGCTGGAAATACAGAACAACATTGATAAATCAAAAAACCATTTCATTTATAATAATATCGGGGGGGTGTACCTTGCTTTAGGCGATACGGCTAAAGCAAACGAATTTTGGTTGTTATCCATGAAGGGGCTGAAACAGGCGATCAAAAGAGGAAATCTTAACGAAAAGCATTTTGAATCTTATATGGTTTATAATAACCTGGCAATACTAGAGAGGCAGAAAGGGAATTATTTTAAAGCTTTGGAAATGTTGAATGAATATAAAGATTTTTGCATAAAACTTAAAGATACACTTGGCATTATGCGCGCTTACCAAAATTTATCAAATGTTTATTTCCAATTAAATGAGTACGACAGTGCCATATTATTTTTCAGAAAAGGGAGCCATTTAGCAAAAATCACTAACTCAAACTCAGATTTAGCCTCTTTTTACTATAATTTGGGCCATCACTCTATTGAATTGAACAGGGATTCTTCTCTGAGTTATTTTCTGAAAGCCTATAAGATTAGTTCCCAGTACGACCTCAACCAGGTTAAGCTGGTTTCATCAGAAGCTTTAGCTGATTTGTACGAATTGGATCATGATTACCGAAAGGCAATTGTATATCTTCATGTTGCAAAACAATTATCGGAAGAGAATATCAATATCGAAAGCAAAAAGAAAATAAGTCTGCTGGAATTTGAGCATGAGCGAAAGATGAAACAACAGCAGCTGCTTCTCGATACTCAGCGGCGGAAGAACATCCTGATTTTCAGTACTGTTTTTTTTATCCTTGCGTCCATCGTTGCCTGCTTGTTGTATTTGTTGCAGAAAAACATCTCAAAAAGGCGGAAACTGGAGAACGAATTGCTGATCCAGTTGTTGGAAGAAAAAAACAAGGAACTAACGACAAATACAATCCAGTATATCCAAACAAGCGAAATTCTTGAATCAACACACAAAGGGCTTCAAGAACTTAAGGAAAAAACTGAAGGTCCAACTAATAGAACTCTTACTCAAATTATTTTGAACCTTAAAAAGGGGAATCGATCTTTCAACAAAAATGAATTTGAAAAACTTTTCATCGAAACAGACAAGGAGTTTTATAAAAAACTTTTATCAGATTTTCCAACGCTGACAAATAACGAAATTAGACATTGTGTTTTTGCTAAAATGAATTTATCCAGTAAGGAGATTTCAGCTATTACGCAACAGAGCCAGAATAGTATTCTTGTTGCCAGATCCAGGCTTAGAAAAAAACTTGGGTTGGATGAAGATCAAGGTTTAACAAGCTTTTTTAATAGTTATTAAAGGTTCGTTTATAAGAGTCGTTTTCTTAAGAAGCCAGGTAGCCATATTCACAGCCACAGGGAGTTGATTGTTCTTGATAATGGTGGTATTCTTGTTGACAATCCGGGAATGAGAGAGGTTGGGATTGCTGATACATCTGGCGGATTAGAAACTACATTCGATATGATTGTTAGCTTT
>JAAXUD010000845.1 GCA_013336205.1 Lentimicrobium sp.
CGCTGCATTAAAGGTTATTTCAACAGAGCCACTTTCTACAGGGAATGCAGGATTAGTAACAATAAGCTGTGCGTTGGCTATCCCGGAAAGGAACCCAAGTAAGATAAGCGTTAAGAAAGAAATTTGTGTTTTCATTAGAAGATGTGTTGATAAATCCTTTAAAATCATCAGTTTAATTTTTTAAGCAATTTGGTTAAATCGAGTAGTAGTTTACTTGTGAATAAGAAAATATTTTGAATCAGTAAGTTGATATTTCAAACAGACCTCAGCTTCCTGAATCATTAAAATGTAATCGCCAATGATTCTATTTTATCTGAATCAATCCCCATAACCGAATCAATACATTAGATTGCAATTAAGGTTCAAAAATAGTTAAAAATCACGATGTTTGATCAGTAAATAATTCAGACAGAATCGAAAATGGTTGGACAATGCATGCAGGAATCAAAATATGAAGTATCTGATCGTTTACGCCTATATTCTCGTAAAAAAAGGAACAAACTGCAATTTTTACTTCATTTTAGCATCAATTCAGTGAAGGTTCCCTGAAGGCTGGTAGTTTTACTGTAAAAGTACTGCCTTCTCCCTGTTTACTTTTTACAGATATTTCGCCCTTGCTTCTTTGCACAAGATCCTTGCAGAGAATAAGACCAAGTCCAGTCCCTGACTCACCGGTTGTGCCGGTTCGGGAATATTTAATGTCGATATTAAACAATTTGGGTAAATCATTGTCAGGTATTCCAATGCCAAAGTCTATTACTTCAATCAGGTGGTAGTCGGCCCCCTTAACAATATTTAGAAGAATCTTTCCTCCCGGCTGTGAAAACTTCACCGCATTTGCAATCAGGTTGCGGAATACAATACTAAGAACATTTCTGTTCGCAACTACTAAAGCATCCATTTCACCGGTTACACCGATGATAAGATTCTTTTCCCGGGCTGTCAGTTCGAAAACCGGAATAATCTCTTTCAATAAACCAGCCGGAGATATTTCGGAAGGTATAACTTCAGCAGTATTTCTCTGTGTTCTTGCCCATGCCAGAAGATCTTCCAGAATTTCGGCACCCTGCCCTCCTGCCTGCAAAATACCCTGTGTCATTTCATGAATCTCTTCTTTGCTGAAAATATCAATTTCTTCAGCCAGCAAACGTGCGAAACTTAATATCTGATGAAAAGGGGTGCGAAGATCATGCGCAATTATTGATAATAGTTTATCTTTCTGACTGTTAATTTCAAGCAGTTCTATTTGTGACTTATGTAATTCCGAGATAAGATTTCTCGTTTCAGTTTCAAGTGTTTTTCTTCTGGTAATATCCCTGATCACTATGAGATTTCCGCTCAAAAAATCTTTTTTACCTGAAATCCGGCTGCGATTGATACTATACCATATATTCGAATTTACACCTGCCTGTAGTTCAATTTCCTTCTCCAAATCGTTTTCATTACTGTTGCAATAACTGAATAACCAATCTATTTTTTTTAAGTCGGTAAAATGAAAGTCTGCATCAATTTTAAGCAGTTTTTTCGCTGCCGGATTATAAAATAATATTTTGTAATCATTATCAGTAATAACAACACCATCCTGCATTATCTCAGTAATCTGATGCCGGGCTAACGGGAGTATATTAAAGATACGGTATCGGGAAATGCCAATCAGAAAAACAAGTCCTGTAACCATAAAACTAATAACTGTGATATCCAGCCCTTCAAGAGGCGAAAAACCCAGAGAATAGCTCAACGTTGCAAGAAATGGAAATACACTGGCAATCATTAC
>JAAXUD010000846.1 GCA_013336205.1 Lentimicrobium sp.
TACCAAGAAGTCCATTTAAAATAACTACACCATTTAAAAAAAAAACAAATTAGTGGTTCAATACTGCATCAATACTATATCTTCTTATTTTTATGCCGCTTATTAAATGATCTTTTAACTTACACTCAATATTATGTTTAAATCCTTTAAAGTACCCAACAACATTGTTATAGTATTTTCAATTATAATAATTGCTGCAGTATTAACCTGGATAGTTCCCGGGGGCAAATATGACAGGGAGACAATTACGGTAAATGGTGTAGAAAGGACTGTAATTGTTAATGACACATACAAAAGCATTGATAGCCAACCGCAAACATGGCAGATTTTCTCTGCATTCTATACAGGTTTTATCAATATGTCGCATATTGTGGTTTTTATCCTGATGATTGGCGGAGCTTTCTGGATTATGAATGATACAAGATCAATTGATATAGGCATCCTCTCTTTTCTGAACCTGACCAGACGTTTTGAAAAGTGGAAATTTATCAGAATGCTGGGAGTTAACAATATTATAATCGCTTTTATTATGATAATTTTCAGTGCATTCGGAGCCATTTTTGGTATGGCCGAAGAAACGCTGGCTTTTACCATAATATTTGTGCAACTGGGAATCAGAATGGGTTACGATTCGCTGGTAGGTATAGGATTGTGCTATTTTGCTGCCCACATCGGTTTTGCGGGTGCCATCCTCAATCCATTTACCATTGGTATTGCACAAGGACTATCGAGTGTTCCCCTGTTTACCGGAATCGAATACCGTATTGTTGCCTGGTTGATTTTTACTTTCCTGGCCATTGCTTTTGTGCTCTGGTATGCCGCAAGAGTAAAGAAAAATCCGAAGAAATCGATCATGTATGACGAAGATGATTATTGGAGAAAAAGAAGTGAATCTGACATAGAAACCATTAAATACTACACGCCAAAATCAGCATGGATTGTTGCCGGAGTGCTGTTAATAATCATGCTGGTATATTCATTCTATTTCCCGTCCACCAACTTAAAAGTCGGACTTAACACCGTGACCGGGCCGTTCCTTCCTGTTTTAACAGCTTTATATGCTATTACCAGTTATTTTGCCCTTCGGAAATCTCTCCATTTCTATGTTCTTAACATACTTGCCTTCACCATTTTTTATCTGGTGCTCGGGGTACTGGGATACGACTGGTACATCATGGAAATTGCAGCTTTATTCCTTGCCATGGGAATATTTACAGGGTTTGCAGCAGGTAAAAAGAACTCTGAAATCACTAAGTTGTTCCAGGAAGGTGTTAAAGACATCGTTTCCGCATCTCTGGTCGTTGGTTTTGCCGGAGGAATTATTGCTATTCTGAACGATGGAATGATCATCGACACTGTTTTACATTCGCTGGCTAATTCGCTGAAAGGAGCTGGTCAGATAACAGCCATCACTATTATGTATGGTTTTCAATCCTTGCTCAACCTTATAATTACTTCTGGTTCAGCCAAAGCAGCCCTTACAATTCCAATAATGGCGCAGTTTTCTGATATTATCGGCATTTCCAGGCAGGCAACCATAACTGCCTTTCAGTTTGGTGCCGGAATAACCGATATGATTGCACCAACATCGGGCGTTCTGATTGGAGTGCTGGGTATTGCAAAAGTACCTTATGGCAAATGGGTGAAATTTATTTTACCTTTTATGCTTTTTCTTGCTTTTGTTGCCTGGTTGCTGCTTATCCCTACTGTGACGATGAAACTTAGCGGATTTTAGTTGCAGGGTTACAGGGTTACAGGGTTACAGAATTACA
>JAAXUD010000029.1 GCA_013336205.1 Lentimicrobium sp.
CGTCGCCTGACGTGATTTTATAGTGCTTAACAAAACCTCCTACATCGAAAAACAGCGATTTACGGTAGGCCAGGTTTCTTCCAACGCCCATATATGGCATCCCTGCAAGTGCCAGTGACATATACTGTATGGCAACCATCAGCGTGTCGAACCTGATAAGCAGATTAAGCAATCCGGGCTGAGGAGCGTAAGCCCCATAGCCAAGTGCAATCTCCGTTTTGTCAGTGAAAACTGATTGCATAGATTCAATCCATTTAGGGCCTGCCGGGACACAGTCTGCATCTGCAAGTAAAACCAAATCATATTTAGCTGACTTAATACCAATCGAAAGCGGAAATTTCTTTCCGGTAAAAAAGTTCAGATTCTGCGTTATATTTACGAGTTTCAGCCCCGGGTATTTATCAGCAAGCTCGCGCAGCAGGTAAAATGTATCATCATCTGATGCATCATTTACCACCACAACCTCGAATTCAGGATAATCCTGTTCTAAAACCTTGGGAAGGAAACGAACCAGGTTATGGTATTCATTTTTTGCACAAATAATAACCGAAACCGGCTCCTTTGTATCATTGACGGGTCGCTTCGCTGAATTATAAAAAGCAAGCCGGCTGAATATTAACCAGTAATATATCAGTTGTATCAGCAGGGCAGCCAATAATACCAGAATCAGCGGCCACCACTGGGATGAAATAATGCTATTCAACCAAACCATTTTTCAGATATTTCAAACGGCAAATTTACCCAAAGCGCTTCAAATCGCGGAAACAAGTTTTCAACAAACTTATTGTTGGTTAAATCATTAAAAACTAATCCGGAAATGAAACAAAACAGCTACTTCATCAGGCATTTCAATATCGGGGCTTTTCATTTCAATCTAATAAATTGCAAATATCCGGTATACTTTTATTCGCTATTAACAATTCTGTTTTTAATTTCCATTTCATTTATCATACGACAAACAGCACCGAATATTAATTAATAAAAAGAATATATACAGCTTGTTTTTTGGTAGGGATAATTACAAATACTATTTTTCCGGTGATTTTAAGGGTAAAAAAAATCGTTTCAGACATTTGCAATTACAATATAAACCACTGAATATAAATATTTTAAACCTCTCCGCACCAACAAATTTTATAAAATCGGTGAAGTAATTTCATTTATTCGCAAGTAAATTAGAGCTTGATATTAAAATATTGGTTAATTTTGTAATTCAAATAAACCACCATGAATTCAGCCGTTGCTGTATTTACTTCTTCTCTTCTGACATCATGGTCATGGTGGTGGCCAAACCAGGCCTCCTAAAAATTATATAACCCCCTGTGGGAGCGTGTGCTCCTTGTCGATTTCGGATTGTCGATTTCGGAATTCCGTTTTGTAATTCCAGCAATTGTATCCTGCAGAGGCCCCGCCTCTGTCGGGCAATCTGCGATGATGCAAAGGTTTTTATTCCCGACCACAGACTTCCGGCTTCAAACTTCCAATTTTTCATCACCGGATCATGCAAATTCGATTTCTATAAAAATTCCTCACTTCTAAAACTCAAAAAAATGCAACGAAAAATAAATCTTACTGAACAGGAGATTCCCCGCTTTTACTACAATATTGTGGCTGATATGCCCAACAAACCGCTGCCTCCGTTACATCCGGGCACACGGCAACCCATTACACCTGACATGCTTGAACCTCTTTTTGCCCGTGAACTTATCCGTCAGGAGGTTTCTACCGAGCGGTATATTGAAATTCCGGAAGAAGTAAGAAAGATATACGCCCAATGGAGGCCTACCCCACTTTTCAGGGCAATCAACCTTGAAAAAGCGTTGAATACTCCCGCCCGTATTTATTACAAATACGAAGGAGTAAGTCCTGCCGGGTCGCACAAGCCCAACACTGCCGTAGCCCAGGCTTATTATAATAAAATTGAAGGTATTAAAAAGATTACTACCGAAACCGGTGCCGGCCAATGGGGAACCGCACTTTCCTATGCCTGCCAGATGTTTGATATGGAGTGTGAAGTTTTTATGGTAAAAGTCAGTTATGACCAGAAGCCGTACCGTAAAATCATGATGAATACCTTTGGCGGAAAGGTCCATTCCTCTCCATCTATCCTAACAGCCGCCGGGCGCAGCATTCTGGCAGCAAATCCTGATTCATCAGGAAGCCTGGGCATCGCCATTTCCGAAGCAATGGAACGTGCAGCGGAAGATCCTGATACACATTATGCACTTGGCTCAGTGTTGAACCACGTTTTGCTTCACCAGACCATTATCGGCCAGGAAGCTATGGTGCAAATGGAGAAAGCCGGTCAGATGCCGGATATAATAGTGGCTCCCTTTGGCGGTGGCAGTAATTTTGCAGGCATTGCCTTTCCCTTTCTGCGACTAAATCTCACTGAAAACCAAAAGATACGGTGTATCGCTGTTGAACCTGATTCGTGCCCAAAACTTACCAGGGGGGAATTCAGATACGATTTCGGCGATACCATCGGACTTACGCCACTGTTGCCCATGTACACACTGGGTCATGATTTTATGCCCTCTCCCATTCATGCAGGTGGGTTAAGATATCACGGTGCAGGCGTTATTGTCAGTCAGTTGCTTAAGGATGGATTGATTGAAGCGGTGTCACAAAATCAGCAGCGCTGCTTTCAAGCCGGCATGCAGTTTATTAAAACCGAAGGCATCATACCTGCACCTGAAGCAACCCATGCCATTGCCACCGTAATTGATGAAGCCAACCGTTGCCGCGAAGAAGGCGTTACTAAAAATATCCTCTTCAACCTTTGCGGACATGGCTATTTCGACATGGCTGCCTATGAAATGTTTATGTCGGGAAAACTAAATGGTGAATCACAGGTATCAGATCGCAGTATCAGAGAATCGATAGATGCCATCGAAATGTTACAACCCGCATAAGCCATTACAATTCAATAACTCGAGGCAGATTTTGCGTTAACCATAACAAAAAGAAGGGGCGCTTTCAGAAATCAATCTGAAGCGCCCCTTAAGCTTGTTGTGTTGTGTATTGAGCCTGATTTAAGCTAAACGAAGCATTTTCCTATGTCTGAACATGAGTTACTTTTCCCCCAGCAGCATTTGTTTTGCTTCCTCCAGCTTAGCTTTCTCATATTCGGGCAATACCGGATAGTCAACATTGAGCTCCAGCAGACGGTTAATAATTATATTACTAACGGCATACCGCATAAACCATTTCCGGTCAGCGGGGATAACATACCAGGGTGCATGTTCGGTAGATGTTTCCGTAAGCATTTCACTGTAAGCCTTCATATAATCGTCCCAATGCCGGCGTTCCTTAACATCATTTGAAGAAAATTTCCAGTTTTTTGCCGGGTCTTCAATACGCTCAAGAAACCGCTTTTTCTGTTCATCTTTAGATACATTCAGAAAGAACTTAAGAATGATGGTCCCGTTTTCAGACAAATGTTTTTCTATGTCATTAATCTGCCGGTAACGATTTTTCCAAAATTCGTTATTTACCTCTTCTATAGATTTTATACCAGGAATATTCTGTGCCAGTATAAATTCAGGGTGCACCTTTACCACCAATACTTCTTCATAATACGAGCGGTTAAAAATGCCGAAGTTCCCCCTTTCCGGCAGGCATTTGTAGGTCCGCCACATAAAATCGTGGTCCAGTTCGTTCACCGATGGTGCCTTAAAACTGTATACCTGACAGCCCTGAGGGTTTAGTCCCGACATTACATGCTTTATAGTGCCATCCTTTCCTGCAGCATCCATTGCCTGAAAAATCAATAAAATTGAAAAGCTGTTTTGTGCGTACATTTTTCCCTGCAATTCTCTCATTTTCAAAGTATTTTCTTCCAGAAGTTTAACACCATCCTCTTTGCCATTCAGTATTCCCTTATAGGAAGGATCAAAATCGGTCATTTTTATTTTTTTCCCGGGCTTCGGCTTTGCTACAATCTTAGCATCTTTTAAAAGACTCTTCATATCGGCGTTAACTTTGATTAATATTTGTTTTGATAAAGATAAGAATTGCGGTCCAATATCAAAACCAGAATTTATACAGAATTTTTATTTCCGGGACTAAAAAATCTTCATCTTTGCGATAATGTGAAAAAAACAGAAACATGGAAAGGTTGAATAAGCGGCGTGAAAAAACCAAATACATCCGGCATTCGCACACCTTCCTGAGACACAAAGTTTGTTCATCGCATTAACACAGTAACACATTAGCACATTAACACATTAAAAAAAGATGCCATATTTAGTAGTTGACCTCGAAATGAGCGGTCCTGAACCGGGTTATCATGAAATCATTCAGATAGGAGCCGTATTATTGAACGATAACTGGGTTGAACTTGGTACTTTTCTGACCAATGTTTATCCGGAAAACGAAGAAGCCTTCACCGCCTCCGCTGAAAAAGTACACGGACTTTCATGGGATGAACTTCAGGAAGCTCCAATGATCTATGATGTACTGGAAGATTTTGAGAAATGGATTCGCAAAATGCTGAAAAGGCAGTCTGGCGATCTGAAGGATCTGATTATATGTGGGCAAAGTGTGATCTTTGATGTTAACTTTTTAAAGTTCGCCTACAGTGGTGAAAATCTGGATTGGCCTTTCAGCAACAAGCTGATTGACCTGCATACCATTGCCTTTTACACATTCAAAATCCTGGAGGCCAACGGTAAAACTGTGCCTCGTTCACTCAGCCTGAAGTCCATTTCTGCCTGGTTTGGTTTTGAACGCGAGGGTACTACCCATAATGCTTTGGAGGATTGCCAACTGACCATGCTTTGCCTTCAGAAGTTTTTTCAGATGGCCGCAAGATTCAAGGTAATAGACTGATATTATGGGTGAGATGAGTCCTTAATGAAAATCTATGTTTCAACAACAGCCAGCGAATCTTTTGCTTTAAGTTTCACTACACTTTTTTCTTTTTGCTTTTCCGGCTTTTGATCAACCGCTTCAAGCAGTAATTCGGCTATATCCGCCACTCGTACCTCTGCATGACCAGCAAAGGTTTTTTTGCAGAGCGGACAAGCCGTAGCTATGATGTGAGGATGATTCCTGGTAAGTGAAGCAAGGGTTGCGTGAGTCAGTGTCTTTCGTCTTTCAACTGATATATCAGTAATTCCCAAACTCCCACCGCAGCATAGTGAATCCTTCTTCTCATTACCGGCATTAACCAGGCTGAAACTGCGCGCGATCAGGCGGCGCGGCTGATCGTAGATACCGCTGCCCCGGCCAAGTTCACAAGGATCGTGGAAGACAACTGTTGAAGATAAAATGCCTGGTTCAAGTTTCATTTCCTCAACAAGTTTCAACAGGTATTCGCTGTGGTGATAAACAGGAATATCGAGTTGGTAGTCATCCCTGAACATCTTATAACAAATGGGACAGGTGGTGACCAGAATTTCAGCCCCGCTCGATGTGATTAGCTCCCTGTTCTTTGAAACCAGATTTTCAGCAGCCAGAAAATTACCTGACAGTTTAAGCGGTCTTCCGCAACAGACACTTCCATCCTCATCTAAAAATGTAAATTTAACCCCCGCTTTGTCAAACAAGGTCAACATGGCTTTAATGGTCAATGGGTTCAGGTGGCCCATGCAGCCTGCAAAAAAAGCTACTTTACCTGTCTTCACCTCCTGTTTACTGATGTAGTCATAGGCGTTAGCGGAAAAGACCTGGTCAAGACTCCGCTCATTGAGGCGGATGGTGGTATTTTCAATTCCGACAGGACAACTGGTGTTGCAACGTCCACAGATCAGGCAGGTATCCGTTTTATAAGGGTCGGGTTTCTTATCCCTGAGGTCCCTTAGGAAATAGGCAGGCTGAATGTTATTTATTTCCAGGTCACTGCTTAACTGGCATTTATCGATGCAGATTCCGCAACGTGAACAGGCATTAAGCTCCACTTCCGTAAAAGTAGTGTGAGCCTGTTTTTCACGGATACCAAACTTCCGGAGGAAAATCAGGAATATCTCTGTGAGTATGTGCATGTACCTGGTAAAAGGCATACTGACAAAAAATGTACCGAGCGCAATTGAATAAGCAAGCCAGGCCGGGTATCTGAGTATTTCCAGCGGCAGGAAACGGGCAAAATAATGACCGAGCGTATTGGTAAGAAAACCTCCGGTATCGTAAAGACCAGCATTAAAACTTTCGGCTAAAAGCCTCAGGGGGAATATCATCCATAGCGAGGTCAGCGCAAGTTTATCAATGGTTTTTTGCTGTGTGGTTCTTTTCATACCCACAATGCTGCTTCTGAAACGCTTATACATAGCAATGAACAGTCCTGAGAGCACAAAAAGCAATAGAAAGTCCATGGCAAACACAAAAAACCTGCGGTAGGGCAGTTCTTTAAGATCGTGCACAAAAAATTCAAAAAATATCGGGTACCAGGGCGGGTTAAGGGTACCGTGGCTGTACCACCTGGTTTCGAGATTCCCTGCAACAATAAGGAGAAACCAACCGAAAGCGAGACTCATGTGCATGTACCCCAGCCAGAAATTTGAACGGAAAACCTTCCGGTGCAGCAGGCTTTCCGACACGACTTCGCGGGAAGCATATACGAATTTCCTACTGAAAAGTCCTTTGAAAAACAGTCTCTTATCACTGGTGGGCAAGCCTTTAAACCATAGTGTCCATTTCCCTAAAACAATAAGGAGTACAATAGCCATTCCTGATATAAAGGGCAAAACAAATGGATCGTACTTCATAGGCCTTTGATTACAGCATGTTTACGAATCAACAACACTATATTCCTTGTATTGATGTTCCTCGGACACACCAGGGTACATTTACCGCAAAGCATACATTTTTCCGCTTCAGCGATCATCAGTTTTTCTTCCCCGCGTTTTATCCTGTGTATGAGTTCGCGGAATCCAAACCTGGTGAACCGTCCTGCTGAACAGGTTGCTACACAGCACCCACATGCAATACACAGGTTAAATCCCGGCTCTGCTTCAGAAATAGCTCTTGAAAGGGTATTTCCAGCAATATCCAGATCAGTTTTACCCGATTTTACCGATGCATATCCGAAGTCGGCCATATTCTAATAATTCATTTTCTTTTAAAATACAGGTGAGCTATCTATACCGCCGATAAAGTAATTATGTATCTGCAGGGCGGCTGCCCTGGCTTCATTAACTGATTCGGTTATATTAGCCGGACCTGAACAGGCGCCCGCAACAAACACACCCTTTTTCATTGTCAGTGTACTGGCTGTATGCGCGTTTGCAACCTCTGCAAAACCATCTTCATTCACAATTAAACCCAGGGAATCAAGAATGGGCAGGGTGCTTTTTACAGGAGTCATTCCGGCCATCAGCACGACAAGGTCAACAGTAAGTTGCAAAGGTTTGGAAACCAACGTGTCTTCAGCTTTAATCATCACCTGATGGGTTCGGGTCTCATTGGCTTCTGAAAGCCTGCCGCGGATAAAGTTAACGCCTTTGACCTGGGCTTGCTTGTAAAGCTGCTCATAACCGGTACCAAACATCCGCAGATCCATGTAAAAATTATAGACTTCACAGTCAGGAAGTGCTTCCCTGACTTCTATAGCCTGTTTAACGGCTGTAACACAGCAAACCCTGGAACACCAGGGGTTGTTGACTTTTTCGTCACGCGATCCTACACAATGAATAAAGGCAACTTTTTTCGGTTCAGCACCATTTGCCAACACTGGTTTACCCTGAAGCGTGAACATTTTCTCCAGATCGGCTGAAGTAATCACATTTTCAAAAATCCCATAACCATACTCCTCCTTCTTCCGGGCATCAAACAATTCAAATCCGGTGGTTATCAGCACAGCGTCAGCATTTCTGACAGGTCCGAAAGCCTGAACATGAAAAATCCCATCGCTTTGGCTCACTGAGGTTACCATTGTACCCGTAAAAATTTCAGTATTACCTGCAATGGATGATTCGAGTTCATTGGCCACTTCCACCGCATGACGACCCGATGGAAATAAGCGGTCCCAATTGCGCACATTGCCCCCTGTTGAAGCCTCTTTTTCATACAACAATACACGATATCCAAGTTGATTCAGCGCTGCTGCTGCTGCCAGTCCGGCTACCCCACCTCCAATAACGGCTATTGTTTTATTCATAAAAAGTTATTGAATTCGTATTACTATTCATAGAATTTCAGGTTTAGGGGTGATTCAGGTTGTCCCAGATCTTCACCATTTGCTCCTTTGAATTTTGATGCCGGATCATAGGCAACTCCCATCTTGTCGAGCAGACTTTCAACCGGAACCTGATGCAATTGCAAGCCCAGTTCCCAGGGGTCAAAACCAAGCACCAGGCCGGCCACCTCTTCGTATGTCAAAGAGGGAATCCCATGTCCGTCTTCTCCATATGTTTTCCCTTCCATCTCAGCGAGGGCATATTGCCAGCGGTCTAAAAAATAGGAGCAACCCGGACAGTTAGATATTATAAAGTCAGGTTTCTCAGGCTCCATAGATTCAAACTTCTTTTTTGAACAGGAAACTGAATACCCCCTGTTTGCTTTGACTATATATTGCCGGAAGCCAAATCCACAGCAATGGCGGCGTTCAGGGTAGTCAATCACCTCACCGCCCCAGGCTTCAACCATTCCGGCCAGCACATAGGGATATTCGGCACCGCCAATTCCCTTCTGAGGAAACATCTTGGCGTAATGACATCCGATGTGGTCGACCACCCTAAGGGGCTTGCCGGTTATTTTGTTTACCAGCCGGTATCTGGATTTTTCCGCAATCTCATTTCTGAACTTAAAAATTATGTCGCTGGTATGGGCAAGATTACCGGGAATCTCAAAACTCCTGCCTGTGGCTTTATCCAGGTTTTCCCTGACCCGGGCTTCAACATCCGGAAAATGATGCCAGGAGTCTAAAATCTCAGTATAAATACCAAAGGAGGTTACACAGGAAGGCACATAATTCTGATAACCGGCTTCCTTCATCAGGGCAAAATTCCGGCCTACTACTGTCATTGTGGTTTCAAGGGGAACAACTTCGGCGTGGTAGCCAATGCCGGTGCAGGTTGTATGGTGTTTATCGTCATACACCTCCTTCTCCAGCACTTCCCGGAGGATTTTCAGGAAAGCGGTTTCCGAACCTGGAAAAAAGTTTTGCCTAATGCAACTTCTCACATAGTAGAATTTGTCATCCGCTATCTCCTTCTGGTAATCATTCCAGATATTACGCTTACCCTCCTGCTTCATTTTTTCGAATGTCTGTCGCTGTTATTTGTGGTAAATACCTGCATGAAGTATTCGCTTTGTTTTCCTGTTCCGCTATCCAGGCCCATTTCTTCAGCCTTTCGGGATGAATGCTCTTCAATTTTGCGGAACCACTCCATCCCACCGGTCACTTCAAAAATACGTTTCAACTCATCAAGATCTTCCTGTGGCACCTTTCGCAAAGCCCCGGGGCCTTCCCCTTTATAATTCGCACCAACTTTAGGAAGTATTTTTTCAGCATTGGCTCTTTCCCAATCCCACAAAGGGCCCTGTTCAGGAAAGGAATCAGTATCCATGTGATCAAAGTAAATACAATATCCTGTTTCAAGGATGGATTCACCTACCATACGTTTTATAGCAAGCTGTTGCCGGCCTTTCTCGGATTCCACGAAAAAACCGGTCTCGATGGAAAGACTCCTGAGTGCCTGTATAATCATTCCCGGAGCATTCTGCCTCGGGCAGCGGGTCTTACAGCTCATACATTCACCGCAATACCAGATTACATCACTCATCAATAATTCCTTAAGGGCATCTTCATCCCTTGACTGAACTATCTCTGCAATAGCCCTTGGCTGGTAATTATATACTTCAGCAGCCGGACAAATGGCGGTGCATGTGCCACAATTGATGCAGGCAGTAATTCCTTCCAGAAACCTGATATCCTGATTAAGTTTTTCGAATAGTAAACCCATGATATCACATGAATTAGTACAAATATGCTTAACAAACTGCAATTTGAAATTCACAACAAATATAACAAACAGCCGCTCACAGAAAACTAAAATTATAATTTTTTATCAGTTGATAAAATCCCGAAAAAATCAGGTTATCTATTGATTTTTAACACCATAAATAGAATCCTTTATGAAAATACAGTAATATAACTTCATTATAAATAAGCCCCGGTTCAACATTTATTACATTCATTTTCTGAATGATAACAGATAAACTAAAAATAAATAGAGTTGCAGCTCCCAAACAGGTCATACTGTTTTGTAATGTTTCGTACCTTTGAAAGTTGATAAGTGATTTCTTCATGTTGCTGAACGATAAAGAGATAAATGCAATTGCCGGAATAATTCTGACGGACTATAATTATCTGTTCCCTTCAACCTACCCTGATATTCCACTTAACCTGGCGATGCTCAGGGATGCCTTAAACAAGGCAGGGATTGAGACTGAAAAGAACGAAATCCCAGACATTATGCAGCGCGTGGAACTTATGCTTGCAGCTATGGTTCCGCTCAACTGGAATAATTACGGAACTATCGCCATTCTGCTGGATCAAAAATATCCTGACGAAGATTTGCTCGCCATCAGCGAACAAAAGGTTATGGAATTAACCAGAGCACTCCTGAATTTTTCGGATAAAGGGGACCCTGAAGCTGATATTATTGATTCGATTATTTATACCTGGATTAGCCTCACTGACGAGGAGTTAGGGTTCAGTGAAGATGATTCCTGGAGTTGAGAAACGTCCGCTTACTTAATGTCACACATTAAGAACATATTAAATAATCCATAATCGCTTATGACCAGATATTTTATCGGAGCCATCCTTATTCTCAGCACATTATCTGCTTTTGCGCAGAAACCAACGTTTAGCCAACCAAATTATAAAAAAATAAATAAGGCCATCAATAAGGAGAGTTCTTCCACATTTTACCCCAAACTCATGAAGCGTTTTCTTGCAAATGACACCACCCTCAGTCCTGCTGAGTATCATTTGCTTTATTTCGGATATAGCCTTCAGCCTCAGTATTCACCCAATGCAGATCTGGCTAGTGCCGACAGCCTGATGGCTCTTATCCACAAGGAACAATTAGCGCCAGCTCAATACGACCTGGTTATAAAATATGCCAATTCAACGCTTGAGAACAGGCCTTTTGACATGCGTTACCTTGATCCACTGATTTATGTTTACCGCATGCAAGGCAATAACACCCTTGCCGATAAACTTGAATTTAAACTTGGCAGAATTATTGAAACCCTGTTTTCAACAGGCGATGGATTGACTAAAGAAACTGCTTTTCATGTAATTTCCGTTGAACATGAATACGATTTACTACGGGCTTTGGGATTTGGAAATGCAGGAGGGCAAAGCCTTACGATCGGACAATATGACTTTCTTAAAGTAGAGGCAAACGATTATGGTATTGAAGGAATGTATTTTAACATTTCAGCAATGCAGAAAAAATAAAATGGCTAACCCTGATCTTTCACTTATGAACTTCATTGATCTGAATTCAGACAATCTGCCAACGGAACATATCTGTTGTTCCATTTCTGATACCAAAACCGGCTCCGGAATTTCAATCAAGAAAAAATGGCTTAAAGATCGCTTCAGGGAAGGTTTGGTATTCAGAAAACTGGATGCCCGTGGAAAAGTATTTATTGAATACCTGCCAGCTGAAAAAGCCTGGGCACCAATAGAAGCTCCGGGTTTTCTCTATATCAATTGTCTGTGGGTTTCGGGCAGTTTTAAGGACAAAGGCAATGGCGCCGCCCTGATAAAATCCTGCATAAAAGATGCCGCGGGAACAGCAGGAATTGTGGCATTGAGTTCGGCAAAAAAGAAACCATTTCTTTCTGATGAAACATTCTTAAAAAAGTATGGCTTTGTCAAATGCGATGAAGCCGAACCCTATTTTGAACTGCTCGTGCTTAAACTAAATCCGGAAGCGCCTGACCCATATTTTCTTCCTCATGCTAAAAAGCCGGAAATTAATTCAGAACCGGGTATTGATCTTTACTATACTGCACAATGCCCGTTTGCACCCGACTATGCATTAATTGCAGCAAAACTGGCCGAAGAAAAATCAATTGTTATCCGAACGCACCACCTCGACACCCAGGCAAAAGCCAGGGCACATCCTTCCGCCTGGTCAACCTACAGTGTTTTTAAAAACGGGAAATTTATCACGCATGAAATACAGACGGCCGCAAAGCTGGAGGCGCTGGCAAAAGGGTAATTCACTAATATTTACGGCTGAAAATCTGTCTGTTAATAATCTTTAATGTTAGTCTTATCGTATTATCCTGCCAAAAACAACTAAAAAAACAGGCACGATTACCAATTGCCTGATCTGACAGACTTTGAAACATTAGTCCCAAAAAATTACCGGATTATTTGTTGTAAACCAGAATTATAAAAATCAACCTTTACGTCAATTATTTATATTAGAAAATCCTTTATTCACAGAATGCATTTCAATACATTTGTACAAGTCAATGCAAATTCATGGCCAATTAATATTAGTTCATTTATTTCCAACTTCATAACTGTCTAAAGCATCATTCACGTTATTGACTAATATATGTTCAGGTTAAAAAAGAGAAGAATACTTCCAGGCCTAATCGGACTTTTATTTCTGACTTTACCCTTCTTTTTGGCGGCTCAATTACCAGTTTCAGGCCCGGTTGCGCATTACCCGCTGAACGGGAATGCCAAAGAAATTATGAATGATAGCCTGAAAGGTAAATCCTTCGGGGTAACCGCCTTAAAAGACCGAAAGGGAATGGAG
>JAAXUD010000309.1 GCA_013336205.1 Lentimicrobium sp.
CTTCATCGAGCAGTTTTTCAGCCTGTCTGGCATAATTATCAACTTTCCGCTGCATGGCTTTTAAAGAAGTCGTATATAGCGAAAGCAGGTGAACATCTGCATTGAATGCCCTGGCCAGTTCAACAGTAAAAGGAACCTTTTGCCTGGTATCAAGGGTGCTGTCAATTGGTAAAATAATACTTGTAATGCCCTCAGGCTTTATTTCGAAATCATACCTCACCGTAATAACCGGGCATGGCGCATAGGAAACAATTCTGTAGGCGTTGCTCCCGATCCAGAATTCTTCATAACCTGTTACCCCGTGGGTGCCGGCAATAATAAGGGCAGCATCGTTGTGCTTTGCCTGGTTGGCAATTTCCTGGTAAACTTTACCCTTTCGTAATTTATAGCTGAGTTTTCCGGGTTTAAGCCTCGACTTATTTGTATTTAAAATCTCATCAAGATTTTTGCTGGCTTCTTCCCTGAATTCATTTACCTCGGCTGTAAAAGCAAAATCCGGATTTATATGACTGTCAACCCACACCATTATCACATTACTTTTCACATGATTCGCGAATTCAATGGCATAATCAAGGGCATGCAGCGAACCCTTGGAGAAATCAATGGCAACAACGATGTCTTTCATGGCGCTTTGGTGTTATGGTTACAGATTGCTAATGTATTAAATTTTTCAATAGAACAATTCTTTGTGCACGCTTAGTTTCATATTTCCGTATATAGAAATGTGGAGACCAAAAGCGGTTTTTATGCTTTTGCTTGTATTACCTTAGTTGTGCGAATTGACTGCAGAAAAATTGTTTTACGCTGGTAAATATGGGTATTATCAATATTCAGGAGGGGAAGGCCGGGAATATCTGCATTTCATTTACTTAATAATAACCGGTGGATCCTGGACTACGGAATTGTATGTTGAACGTCCGCTAGTCAGCTTCATGGTATTTTCTTATCTTTGCTTTTCAATCCTGCACTTATGAACCAAAACCTTGAAGCCACCAGCGAACACCTGAGTCCGGCTGAAAAAGAGATCGAAAAGGTATTGCGCCCTTCCGATTTCACTGATTTTTCAGGTCAGCCCGGTGTTGTTGAGAACCTGAGGATTTTCGTTCAGGCTGCCAGACTTCGGGGCGAATCACTTGATCATGTGCTATTGCATGGACCTCCGGGATTGGGTAAAACAACGCTCTCGCATATTATAGCCAACGAGCTGGGCGTAAATATCCGCATTACTTCAGGTCCGGTGCTCGACAAACCCGGCGATCTGGCTGGTTTACTCACCAATCTGGAAGCCAACGATGTGTTGTTCATTGATGAAATTCACAGGCTTAGCCCGGTGGTGGAAGAGTACCTGTACTCAGCTATGGAAGACTTCCGCATCGATATTATGATTGAAACAGGGCCTAACGCCCGCAGCGTGCAGATTGCCCTGAATCCTTTTACCCTGATTGGCGCCACCACCCGATCGGGATTGCTTACCGCTCCATTGCGTTCAAGATTCGGGATAAATTCACGATTGGCATATTATGATGCAGAGACCCTTGAAAAGATTATCAAACGTTCAGCCGGAATTCTGAGGGTTGATATCACCAACGACGCTGCTTCTGAATTGGCCCGCCGGAGTCGGGGAACTCCCCGTATTGCAAACCTGCTGCTGCGTCGTGTGCGGGATTTTGCGCAGATAAAGGGAAACGGTTCCATCGATCTGGCCATTTCGCAATATTCACTCAACGCGCTGAATGTGGATAAAAACGGGCTGGATGAAATGGACAACAAGATTCTATCTACTATCATTGATAAATTCAAGGGTGGACCAGTTGGTTTAACTACCATTGCCACTGCTGTTGGTGAAGATCCCGGTACCATCGAAGAGGTATATGAACCCTTTCTGATTATGGAAGGCTACCTGATGCGCACGCCCCGTGGACGCGAAGTAACCCCGCTGGCATATTCGCATCTCGGCAAATTTAAAACAGGCAGTCATCCGGAATTGTTCTGATTCTAAACCCTTGATATTTCACAGCGGATAAGTTGCCACCCGGCATAATGAACTATTTATGAGTCAGAAAGCCAGACTTACCCATCTTATAAAACAACAGGCATCCCAACTGGGATTCGCCTTTTGTGGTATAAGCAAAGCCCGGCGTCTTGATGAGGAAGCGTTACGCCTCGAATCCTGGCTAAAAGAGGGAAGGCATGGCAAAATGGCTTACATGGAAAATCATTTCGACAAGCGGCTTGACCCCCGGTTGTTGGTTGATAATGCCAGATCGGTGGTTTCGCTCATGTTTAATTACAACCCTGAAAGTCAAGCCATTTATAATTCACCCTTAAAAGTCTCTAAATACGCCCGGGGCAGGGATTATCACTTTGTGATTAAAGACAAACTTCGTTTGTTGGCCGATTCACTTGTTGCCGGGGCGGGCGATATCAATTACCGGATTTTTGTTGATTCGGCACCGGTGCTCGATCGGGCATGGGCCGTAAATGCAGGCATAGGTTGGATAGGGAAGAACACGATGCTGATTAGCCGGCGAAATGGTTCATTCTTCTTTCTTGCCGAAATTATTACCGATCTCGAATTGGATTACGATAATCCATTTGGTGGCAGCTATTGTGGTGATTGTACCCGTTGCATCGATGCCTGTCCAACCGGAGCCATTACCGGTCCAAGACAATTAGACGCGTCAAGGTGCATTTCCTACCTGACCATCGAATTGAAAGATGCCATACCCGCAGCATTCAATGGTAAAACAGATAACTGGATTTTCGGATGCGATGTTTGTCAGGATGTATGTCCCTGGAATCGGTTCTCCATTGCCGGGCATGAACCAGCTTTTCAGCCATCCGGGAATTGGACAGAATGGACAGGTGAGGATTGGAAAAATATGGAAAAAACAGCTTTCAAAACAATTTTTGGGAATTCTCCGCTGATGAGGGCTGGTTTCCTGAAACTAAAAAATAGCATTAGCTTTGTAACCGATTTTGTAGAAAGAACGGATGAATAAAGAAAAATTACATATAGAGGTTAACTCAGAAATAGGTGTTCTTGAGGGTGTTATACTACATACGCCTGGTAGTGAGGTTGAGAATATGACCCCCAACACTGTTCAGAAAGCATTGTACAGCGACATACTTAACCTTAGTGTAGCCGGTAATGAGTACAGCCAGTTCAGGGGAGTACTCGAAAAAGTTACCCGGACTTTTCAGGTTCGTGACCTTTTAGAGGAAATTCTGCGCAACGATAAGGTTAAAACAGGGCTGGTTCAGCGGATTGTGGATCACGAAAGAATTGAAAGTATACGTGAACTATTGTTTGACATGAGCCCGGAAGCCCTGGCTATCGCCCTGATTGAAGGTGTTGAACTTAACCGGGATAATCTCTCTAAATACCTGAGCAAAGAGCGTTTTGAGCTCGAGCCCTTGCACAATTTCTTTTTCACGCGTGATGCTTCCATCTCCATCGGAGATCAGGTCTTTATCAGTAAAATGGCCAGCAGAATCCGCGACCGGGAGTCTATAATTATGGAGGCGATTTTTGATTATCACCCCACATTTGTCACACAAACGGTTAATCCATTAACCAGCCGGCATCTCTGCAAAGACTTCAGCCTGGAAGGCGGCGATTTTCTGGTTGCCCGCGAAGATATAATCCTGGTAGGAACCGGCTCGCGGACAACGCCGAAAGGGATAGATTTTTTAGTAGACCAGTACAAGAAGGATCAGAAAACCAGGCACATCATAGTGCAGGAGTTGCCTTACGAACCAGAATCATTTATACATCTTGATATGGTTTTTACTTTCCTCGACCGTGATTTGTGCATGATTTATGAACCGCTGATCATGCATTCAAGGCGTTTTCTTACCATTCACATTACCATCGAGAACGGGAAAGTGAAGATCGTTGAAGAACTTAACATTCCGGCGGCTTTACGCAACCTTGGTATGGATATTAAAACCATAAACTGCGGTGGTTCACGCGAAATCGTAACCCAGGAGCGTGAACAGTGGCATAGTGGTGCCAATTTCTTCGCAATCGCTCCCGGAAAAGTAATGGGTTATGGACGCAACATAAACACCCTTGAAGAAATGAACAGACATGGTTTTGATATTCTGAGGGCGAAGGATGTGGTGAATGGCAAAGCCGATGTCAGTGCGCATGAAAAATGTGTTATTGCCATCGAAGGTGCCGAATTATCGAGGGGAGGCGGGGGTTGCCGCTGTATGACCATGCCTGTAAAAAGGGCTGCTGTTGAATGGTAACCCGATTTTGCAATCAGGTAATAAAAAATCAGGAATTTCAAAAAGAAACCAATTACTAACCGATATGAATAGTTTATCTAAAATCCTTACAATGGGAATGATAACAGGCTCACTAATGCTTGGTAGTGTAAATACCGATGCTCAGACTAACGAAACCGGGAGTTTTCGGGTCGATTTTAAGAAATACAAACTTGAGAATGGTCTTGAGGTGGTATTACACCAGGATCATTCCGATCCGATTGTTTCGGTGGCCATTTTGTTTCATGTGGGATCGAGCCGTGAAAAGCCCGGTAAG
>JAAXUD010000847.1 GCA_013336205.1 Lentimicrobium sp.
ACCAGCAGCTTGATATTTTGGGCAATGCCATTCCAAATGTGGATAAAACCCCTGAGATTGACTGGAATGGTCCCGGTGATCTGAGCTTTTATTTTGACCTTGGCCTTACCCCAAAATTTGAGCTGAGCCTTGATGGTAAAGTCGGAGTGGTTTACCACAAGATCGAAGTATCTGACGAAATTGCTGCAAAATACCTCGACGATATGCGTCGTCGAAATGGTGAGCTTACCGAAGTAGAGGTTTCAGAAAAAGGCGACCTCCTGAAAGGCGATTTTGCCGAGCTCGATGCTGATGGTAACGTAAAGGAAGAGGGGATCACCAGTAATGGAACCGTTAATCCTGAATTGTTTAAGGATGAGGCCATCGTGGCTTTGTTTACCGGTAAAAAAGTGGGTGAAGTAGTTCGTTTTAACCCGATGCAGGCGTCAGGCAATGCAACTGATGTAGCTGCCATGCTCGGTATTGCCAAAGATGTGGCGGAGAATCTGAATGCTGAATTTAACTTTTCAGTTTCATCGGTCAGCCATATGGTACCAGCCGAATTGAATGCTGAATTCTTTGAAAAAATATATCCGGGAACCGAAATAAGTACCGAAGCTGAACTTCTGGAGCAGATTAAGAAGGATGCTGCCGGTTCATTCGTCAGCGAAAGCGATAAGAAATTTTTCAACGATGCCGTTAAAGCCGTCATGGATAAAGCGGCAATACAACTGCCTGAAGAATTTCTGAAGCGCTGGTTGGTTGAAGTAAACCAGGACAAGCTTTCAGCCGAGGAAGTTGAATTGCATTTTAATGAGTATGCCAATTCAATGCGCTGGCAGTTGATCGAAAACCGCCTTATCCGTGAACACGGTATTTCAGTGCAGGAGGAAGAGATTAAAGATGTATTCCGCAATTACTTCCGCAGGCCGGGCAGCAGCGAAATGGACGACGATACAAAAATGCGCATCGATAGCATTGTTGACTCATTTATGAAGAACAAGGAAGATGTCCGCCGCATTAACGATCAGATTTTTGAACAGAAACTTTTGGTGTTGCTTAAAGAAAAACTGGAGCCCAAAGAAACCAGTGTCTCTTATGAAGAGTTTGCCAAACTGGCCTCTGAAAAATAGATTTTTATTGCTCAAATTTAAGGTCTGGAACACCCAATGCGGGGTTTCAGACCTTTTTTATTCAGGTAATTGCTGGTAATTGTTGCATCATCAGGGAGTCAGGGCTGCAGATGGCTTAACACAAATGTATATTTTCCGGAAAAATCCTGTTAATGTTTCACCATGGCATAAAATTGGACATATTGACTTTTCAATTTTATTAGGCTTTTTAAAGAACAATTCACCGAATTACTGTAAATTTGACAGTATAAAACAGACAAACTATGCAAAACGAATTCAGAAAATATGCCATGGGTCACCGCGGCATCAGCAGCATGACACTCGATAGATTCACTTCAGCTGTAAACGGTTATATTTCGCCAACCATTATCGAAGAGCGGCAGTTGAACATTGCCACCATGGATGTGTTCTCGCGTTTAATGATGGATCGCATCATCTTCCTTGGTGTGCCCATCGACGACTATGTAGCCAATATTATTCAGGCTCAGTTGCTTTTTCTTGAGTCGGTTGACCCGAAGAAAGACATTCAGATTTACCTTAACACGCCCGGTGGATCGGTTTATGCCGGACTCGGAATCTATGACACCATGCAATACATTGCACCGGACGTTGCTACAATCTGCACAGGAATGGCCGCATCAATGGGTGCCGTGTTG
>JAAXUD010000848.1 GCA_013336205.1 Lentimicrobium sp.
ATTGGTTACTGGTTACTGGTTACTGGTTACTGGTTTCTAACTTTGGAGAAGGGACGGGGGACGGGCATTAAATTTCGGATTGCGGACCAGCCTGCCGGCTGGCAGGTTTCGGATTGCGGATTGCTAAGAGGGCACAAGGGACGAACATCTTACTTGTCTTACTTCCTACTTCTTACTTCAGACAAGCGACCTCAGCTATTCAACCATTTCTTAAAATCAGCTGCACGGTCAATGCTTACAATTGTATCCATTTCATCGTCTGCCGGAGGTTTTAATACCAGTTTTATCCGGCTGCGAGACCATGCAAACATATTGGCAATTGATTTCATGCTCACCACGTATCTGCGGTTGATACGAAAAAACTGAGAGGGATCGATAATATTCTCCAGGTTATCCAGGCTAATATCTACCGGGTAGGAATGTCCATCAAAAGTTGCCAGATAAACACCTTTATCAAACGCATAGAAATAGGCAATTTCTTCAACTTCAACTTTCCGGAACTTGTCGGCGATCTGAATAAGAAAACGCTTACGGTATGCTGGTTTATTACCCTGCAAAGCACTTAACAAACTATCAAAATCGATACTGAAGGCCGACTTTAAGGATTGGTATTTTTGAAGACTTTCGGCCAGCTCATTTTTCCGAATCGGCTTCAGCAGGTATGAAACGCTGTTAAGCTGAAATGCTTTTATCGCATATTGATCGTAAGCCGTGGTAAAAATAATGGGTGTTTGTATCGTGACCTGGTCAAAAATACTGAAGCTTAATCCATCCGACAACTGAATGTCGAGAAATATTAAATCAGCCGTATTCAACATCAGCCATTTAACCGATTCCTTAACGGAACCCAGTTTCGCAAGCACTGTAATATCAGGAGTTATTTCCTTCAATATTTTCTCGAGCCGGTCGGCTGCCAATGCTTCATCTTCAACGATTAATACGTTCATCATAGTCGGTTGGGATTAAAGGAAGACGGACAATGTAATGATTTGATTCTACCATAAACTGTGGAATATCATCACAGACCATAGCGTAACGCTTTACCAGGTTTTTTTGTCCCAATCCGGTGGAAACGTTTGATGATATTTTACGTTGCATATTGTTTTTAATAATCAACCAGTCGTTATTGTGAAAAATATCAATACATAAGGGCTGGGCCTGGTTGACTATATTGTGCTTAATTGCATTTTCAAGAACGAGTTGCAACGACAAGGGCGGAAGAAGCATAGCCAGCAGATCAGCCTTGAGATTTACTTTAAACAACAGGGATTCGCCATACCTGATCTGTTGCAGGAAGATATAGGATCGTATAAAATCCAGTTCTTCATTCAACGATACGACCGGTTTTTCTATTGTTTCGAGCACATATCTGTATATATGCGCAAATTCATCGATAAAAAGCTGGGCTTTGGCAACATCCTTTTCAATGAGTCCCGAAAGTACATTGAGACTGTTGAACATAAAATGCGGATTGATCTGGTTTTTCAGTACTTCGAACCGCACCTGCGAGAGCTCTCTTTCCAGTGTTTCGGCCTTCAGCTTTGCTTTATCGCTTTCGATGAAAAAGTGCCAGGCTTCCAGCACAACCATCATGAGGATGTTAATTACAGAAAAAATAAGCGCGTTGGTAACCAGCACAGAAGGCAGTCCTTCCGGATAGGCACTGATCCAATTCACAAACAAAGTGATAAGGGTGGAGCCCGAAACAGCTACTACCAATGTTAAACCAAGCTGTATGCCGATTCTGCCAAGCAGCCTGGTTTTCCA